>JBJTHX010000030.1:0-2778 GCA_046094745.1 Planctomycetia bacterium | reverse complement strand
GTTCAAAACCGAAGGACTGGGTACAAACAGTGACGCCGAGAATCAGCGCACCGAGAAACATCATTCGCTTCATCGAGCCACATCTCCTTTGCTTGTGGATCACCGGCGTGGACGTCCCGCTTGCGACGCTGTCACCCCGAGGTTGTGATCCACGTACTCTCTGCGGCAGGCCTGTCGAGCCATTCCGTGACTCGAGGGATCGCAGGTTGCTGCCGCCCCCTGGTTGCCCGACGGGCACAGTGATGCCCCGGGGGACATGGGGGGCTATCGGCGACTCGGCGAAAGCGGCTTGAGCGAGCCTCCGGTATTTTTCCCGCGGCGCCGTGCGGCTGCGCGTTGGGTCGTGCATGCCACGAAATCGGCTCGGGCAAGCTGTGCGGCGCGACGACGCACGACCCGCACGTCTTCGCGCCCCGAGGCGCTACGAGCCGCAGGGTTTGCCATCCGCGTGAGCGCCGTGGTGGACCCTGCCGGCGCTGCGGCCAGCGCCCGAACGATTGACAGCCTCACCGCGACCGGTAGACTTTGCCTTCGACTCTGGTGGCCGGGAGAAAACGCTGTTTTCGTCCGGCAAACAGGGAACTCCGGTGCGAATCCGGGACGGCCCCGCCGCTGTGACCAGGCGACGAGGCCGGCTGTTTCCCGCCATTGCGGCGCGTCGCCCCCGGGTGCCGCCGCGAGAAGGCATGCGGCCGGCCGAGCCTGGGAGTCAGAAGACCTACCACGAGTCGGAGTCCGTCGGACCGCGAGGGCGGAATGGTGGACACGGTGCCGCAGCTTCGTGCCGCGGTGGCCGGCCTTCAGGCTTCGAGGATTCACGGCTGCAGGCACCCGCTTCGCTCCGGGCACGTGTGCGTTTCGGCACACGCGGTCCGGTGGTCGAGCGTGTGCGGGCAGTCCGGCATTCGCATGGACACGCACCCGCGGTCGCCGCGTGGCGGCCTGACGCTCGTCGAATCGCTCGTCGTCGTGGCCGTGCTCGCCGCGCTCGTCTCCCTGCTCCTGCCGGCGGTGCAGTCGGTGCGCGAACTCGGGCGGCGGACGGCCTGCATGAACAACCTGCGAAACATCGGCTGCGCGCTCTATGGCTACGAGTCGGCCCACCGCGCCTTTCCCGTCGGCTGCCTGGAATGCACGACGCCGGCCCCGCGCCGGCAGATCGCCTGGAATGCGTTCATCCTCCCCTTCGCGGAGGAACCCGGGGCCGCGGTCGCCTTCGACTTCCGCTCCGCCTACAACAGCCCCGCGAACCTGCAGGCTGCCGGCTGCGTCGTCCCGATGTTTCTCTGCCCGAGCACCAATCGCACCCGGCGGACGGGCCGGACGACCGGCGACCGCAACCGCAACGGCCGCTGGGATGCCGGCGATGACCTGGCCTACACGGACTACGGCGGGATATACGGCGTCGGCCATCCCGTCGACCGGCCGCTGCCGGAGCACGCCGGCGTGATGCAGTACGAGCGGCCGACCGTCGCCCGGGACGTGACGGACGGGCTCTCCAAGACCGTGATCGTGGCCGAGTGCACCGGCCGCGACGCCGCCTACCAGTCGGAGTGGGCCAACGGCCAGAACATCTTCGACCAGCGGTCCACGAACCCGATCAACGCCAGCCAGAACAACGAGATCTGGAGCGACCATCCCGGCGAGGCCGGCATGGTGTTCAGCGACTACCACGTCGAGTTCGTGCATGCATCGATCGAGCAGGCCGTGCTGCTGGCGATGCTGACGCGTGACGGGCGCGGCCAGGATCGACGGTGAGCATGAAATCCAGGAGGCATCAAATGAAATCCAGGAGGCATCAAGTGGCGGCGACGACAGGCATGCGGGCGATTGCGAAAGCCATGGCGCTCACGGCACTGCTGGCGGGCATCGGCCGCGCGGAGTTGGCCGCCGTCCAGACCTTCGGCGACATTCTTTTCTGGGCAGGGAGCGGCACGAACGCGGCGGCGCTGGTGCTGCAGTTTCCGACGACCACGACCAGCGGTTCGGCGGGGCCGGCCGCGATCGCCTGGGGCTACCGTTGGAACGGGTCGGCGACGATGGAACAGATGGTGTTTTCCCTGGCTGGCACCATCATCGACGGGCCGGCGCCGGCGGCCGGCTCCGATTCGCGGTTGGCGTTGAACGTCACGGACTATGGCACGCCGCAAGCCGGCGATTATTTCGTGGACAGCATCACCTATGCCCAGAACGGCCTGCCGGTCGGCTGGTCGCCGGTGACGCGGGAGATGCCCGGCTGGGACGGCACGAATTGGGTCGTCCTCTACACGCTCGCCGGCAACGGCTCCTGGACCGGAGATCCGTTCGTGGTCTCGGAGGTGGGGATGTCTTCCATCGCGCTTGGTGCCGGGGACTGGTACGGCTTCGTTCAGGCGGCCGGCCCCACGACGTTTTCCTTCGCCCAGCCGGTGGCGGCGGTGCCCGAGCCTGCCGCGTGGGCCATCGCGGTGTGCGGATGCCTGACCGCGATCGTTGTCCGGCGACTGCGGGCCAGCCGGTCATGAACGGCTCCGACGCGGCCCGCGCAGCCGCCATCGAACACAACGCCCGGGCCTGGGACCGACTGGTGGACGCCGGGGCGGCGTTGGCCCGGCCGGCGCTCGATGACGCCTTCGCCGACCCCCGCGGCTGGCTCGGTCGCGGCGGCACCGGACGGCCATGGCTCCCCGAGCGACTCGACGGACTCGAGGTGCTCTGCCTGGCGGCGGGGGTCGGCGAAGGCGTCATCGAGCGCCGGCCGGGCCAACGCCGCCCCGGCGTCCACCAGTCGGTCCCAGG
>JBJTHX010000029.1:0-5959 GCA_046094745.1 Planctomycetia bacterium | reverse complement strand
CCGCGTCGGCCCGCGTTCCATCGGCGAGGCCGCCCTCTCGGCCGTCGCGGAGGCGGCGGTCGAGAGCATCGTGGCGATCGACGGCCGCGACGCCGTCACGCAGGCGCGGATCACGCTGCGGGGCCTGCCGGAGGCGGTGGCCACGGTGCGGATCGCCCTGCCCCCGGCCGCGACGCTGCGCACCGTGCGTGCCCCCGCGGCCCTGGTCGCCCGCGGCGGCACGCCCGCCGCCCCGTTCGTCGACGTGTCCGTCGCGCGGGGGGCCGACGCGGCCACCGTCGTCGAACTCGAATGCCAACGGCCGCTCGATCGCGGGCCGACGGCGAAGGAGGCGGGGCCGTTCGAACTCGCGGGGTTCACCGTCGAGGGCATCGAGCCCTGGAGACAATGGGGACGGATCAGCCTCGTCGTGGAAGGCGAGTGGCAGGCGGCCTGGAGCGAGGGCCTGCGGCGGGTCGATCCGCCGGCGGGGGGCCGCCGGCCAGGGCTGGTCGCGGCGTTCGCCTATGACGCCCAGCCGGCATCGCTGAAGGTGCGGGTGTCGCCGCGGCCGAGCCGCGGGGTGTTCGAGCCGGAGTACCGCGACGACGTCTCCGCCGAGCGGGTCGCCCTGCAGGCCCGGCTGCGGGTGGCCGCCTCCGGCGCGGCGGCCACCGACATCGTCGTCGAGATCGATCCGTCCTGGTCCATCGACGAGGTCGGGCCGGCGGGCGTCGTGGACGTCTCCGGCGTGACGACCGAAGGGGGCAAACTCCGCATCCCGTTCGCGCAGCCCCTCGTCGGCAACGCCGTCGTGGAGATCCGCGGTGGTCGGGCGATCGATCGGAGCGCCGACCGGCTCGGCTGGCGGCTTCCCAGCCCGCTCACGGGGCTCGTCGGTCCGGCGAGCGTCGTGGTCGGCGCCGACAGCGACATCGAGCTGCTTCCGGACAACGAGCGGATCAAGGGCCTCGTCCGACAGACGGCGGCTGCCCTGCCGCGGACGCTGACGGAACAGGTCGTGCTCGCCTATCGGCTCGACGTCCGGCAGGGCGAGTTCGCCGCGACCCGCCGCTACCTGCCGCGCCGCGTGGATGCGACGGTCGCGGTGCAGGCGGTGATGGATGACGCGGCGACGGTGGTCACCGAGACGATCCGGCTCGACGTGATGCACGTACCGCTCGAGTCCGTCGAGCTCCTCGTGCCGGAGGCCGTCGCGGCCGAGGGCGGCCTCGAGGCACGGCAGGGTGCCTGGTTGCTCGACCCGGTCGAGGTCCCGGTCGAAGACGGGGAACCGCGCGGCGTTCGCCGGCTGCGGGCCATCCTGCCGGGGCAGCTCCTCGGCGAGGGTGTGATCGAGGTCCGGTACACGCTGCCGGTGCCGGCCGTGCCCGCCGAGACGACGGTGACCCAGGACCTGCCGCTGGTCCTGCCCGTGGCCGACAGGATCACGCGGCAGACCTTGCTCCTCGAATCGCCCGACCGCCTCGCCGTCGACGTGCGCGGCGATGCCTGGCGCCGTGACGCCGGGCCGCAGCCGGCCGCCGCGGCGCGGGCCTGGTCGACGACGCGGCCGCAGGAGTCGGTGCCGCTGGCCCTGTCCGCCCGGCGCCGGGTGGCCGCGGGCGGCCTGACCATCGACATGGCGCTCCTGCAGACGACCGTGCTCGGCGGCAGCCGCGTGGACGCCTTCACCTACGCCGTCTCGGGAGCCGCCGAGCGGCTGCGGCTGACGCTGCCCGCCGGTGCGGCGGAGATCCGGCTCGACGGCCGGCCCGTCGTCACCGCGCCGGACGCCGATGGCCGCGTGGAGATCGAACTCCCCCGCGGTGGTGCGGGCCGGTGGCTCGTCGAGATCGGCCGCACGGTGCCGCTCGCAGGCCGCTGGGACCGGATCGCCGCGCGGCTGGGGCTGCCGGTGCGGGTGCCGGTCGTGCCTCCCCGGTTCGCCGAGGACGTCGGGGAGCGGCGGTTCGCCTGGGAGGTCGATGCGCGGCCGGACGAGTGGCTCGTCGGCGCGCCGGCGATCTGGACCTCGCAGCAGCGGTGGCTGTGGCGGGGATTGCTGCCCGATCGCAAGCCGGTGGTTTCGCACCGCGAGCTGATCGCCCGGGTGGTGGCGGCCGCCGCGGCCGACGGGCTGCCGGCGGGCGTGACCAGCGCGGAGCCGCTCGGCCGCCGCGGGGGGTATGCCGGGGGGGGCGGGCCCGGCGCCGCGACGGTGTGGCTCCTGCCCACGTGGTTTCTGGTCCGCGTCTGCTCGGGGGCGGCGCTGGCCGGCGGCATGGCCTGCCAGCGGTTCGCGGCCCTGCAGCGGCAGACAGCATGGCTGGGGATGGCCGGCGCCGCGGTGCTCGCCGCCGCGGCCGCGCCCGACCTCGCGACGTTGGCCGCGTTGGCGGCACTGCCCGGGGCCGCCCTCGCGGGGCTGGCCTGGATCCTGGCGCGACTCACGACGCCCCCTGCCGGATTCCGCGGCCGGCCGGTCCTGCCGACGGCCAGTTCGCTCACCAGGGGCGTGAGCCCGCCGTCGCTGCTCATCTCCGGCTCGGCGGCGCAGGGTGACAGCGTGACCGCGACGGGGCGGGCCGCGCCATGACGCCCCGCGCTTCGCCCGCCATGTGGTCGTGCATCGCCGCCCTCGCCTGCGTGGCGGCCGGTGCCGAAGAGCCGCGGCCGCCGCTCGATTTTCTCCGGGTGCACGTGCCCCCAGGCCGCCTGGAGGACGTGCCGCTCGGCACCGCCCGCTACGTTCCCATGTCGGCCGCGGAGTTCGAGGCGGCCGTCGCCCGGCTCGGATCGACGGCGGGCGCGGCAGGCGGTCCACGACCGCTTGCGACGCGGTCGCGATACGAACTGGCGATCGACGATGCGGGCCGGCTGGCCGGCCGCGTCACCTTCGATCTCGCGACGAGCGCCGCCGCGTTCCGCGAGGTCGACCTCGGCGCGGTGCGTCCGGGCCGCTGTTCGATGCGGACGGCGGCCGGCACCGGTGAGGCGGTCGTCTTCGGCCGTCCCGACGGCACCGTCGCCGTGCGGGCTCCGGAAGCCGGCACCTACGAGGTCGAGGTGAGCGTGCCGCCGTCACGGCCGGGTGCGGCCGCCTTCACGGTGCCGCTCGTGCCCGCGCTGGCCACGGCGATCGTCGTGCGGCCGCCGGCGGGCGCGCGGCCGGTCGTCGCCGGCGATCCCGCCGGCCGTGCGGTGGTGAGCCGCGACGCCGCGGGTGACTGGCTGATCGAGTTTGGCCCGGCGGCCAGCGTGGGCATCGCGTTCGGCGCGGAGGATGCCGCGCCGCTGGTGGCCGCCTGGACGGACGCGACCGTCCTCGGCGGCCGCGTGGAGACGACGACGGTGCTCGTGCCGCGGTCGGCCTGGGTGCAGGGCGAACTGGCCGTCGAGAAGCCGCCGGAACTGCGGTTGGTCGCGGTGGAACTCGCCGCGGCGGGCCGGCCGCTCGACTGGACGGAGGCGGCCGACGGCCGCTCGGCATCGATCATCCTGCCGCGCGAGGTCGCGGGCGGGCGGGAACCGGTCAGCGTCCGGGGCGTGTCGGCATGCGGCGACGCCGCGCCGTGGCGGGTGCCGTTTCTGCGGATCCCGGCCGCGACCTGGGGCGGCGGCGGGGTGCGAATCGAGATCGACCCCGTGGTGGGCGTGATCGCCACGGCGGCGCAGAACCTGCTCACCGTCACGCCGGAGGTGGCCGTCCGCTGGCCGCTGCCGGCCGGCGATCGGCGCGGCGGCGACATCGCGGCCGATGTCATCCGGGCCGCCATCCTGCACTTCGAGCAGCAGGCTGCCGACGCGTCGCTGGCACTCACGCTGCGTCCCCGGCAGTCGCAGCTGGACGTGGCCCGCGTGACCACCGTGGACATCTCGCCGGGGCAGGTCGTGGGCCGGGCGGCCTGTGACGTGCGGGTGGTGACGGGCGAGGCGTTCGCGGTCACGGGCCGCATCGCCCCGGGATGGATCATCGACGCGGTCGAGATGGTGGAGCCGTTCGATCGCGACGCCGCTGCCGCCGGGCAGCCATCGGCCGCCGGCCGGGAGGTCGATTGGCGGATCACCCGCGGCCGTGACGGCGGGCCTGAACTGCGCGTGGGCCTCGCGGTCGCGGCGACGCCGCGCCGCAGCCTGGGCCTGCGGGTCATCGGGCATCGCGGCGGCGTGCCGCTGGGCGAGAGCTTTCGCACGGCCGACATGGACATGGTCCGATTCGAGGGCGAGGCGGCCGACACCGCGGTGATCGACTTCAACGTGGGGCCCGAGGCGGTGGTGGAGCTCGGCGGCGCCCCGCTGGGGGTGTTTGCGGTGCCGCCGCGGCTCGCGCGGCTCGTGGAGCCCGGCACCCTCCGGGGCCGCCTGCCCGGGGGCGGCCGGGCGGCCGCTCGCGAGGCCCGGCTCGTGCAGCGGCGGCCGCCGCTCGACGCGCGGGTCGCCGTCGCGCTGGCGGTCCGCGACGAGCGGCTCGCGGAGTCGTTCACGCTCACCTGCCGACCGGCGGCGGCCGCCGTGGACTCGATCGTCGTGCATTTCTCCGAGCCCATGGGAGACGGGCTGGCCTGGTCGCTGCTCGAGCCGAGCGGCGGATCGCTCGTGGCCCGCCGTCTCGACGCGACCGATACCGCCCGCGGCGAGGGCCTGCGGGTGCCGGGGTGCGCCGAGTCGTGGCTGGTCGAGATCACGCCGGCGTTCACCGAAGAAGTCAAGGTCCGTGCGACCCGTGACGTGGCCTTTCGCGAGGCCCGGCCGGTGCCGCTGGCGTGGGTCGAGGGCGCGACGAACTCCGATGGCACCGTGCTCGTCCGCGACACCGGGCCGGCGCGGCCCACGGTGCTCAATCGCCGGTTGCGGGAACTGCCCCCCGCCGCGTCCGGCGGCGGGCCGCAGTCGATCCTGGCCGAGTTCGCGTTTTCCGCGCCCCGGTCCGGCGACGATGCGGCCGTCGCCGCCGAGTTGCTGCCCGCCGCCGGGGCGGACGGTCGCGCCTGGACGTGGGTCGAGTCGCTCACCTGTCGCTGCCACGAGTCGGGCCGCACGGAGTGCGAGGCCACCTACGACATCGAGAACCACGGCCGCGACTCCGTGTCGCTCAGCGTGCTGCCGGGCCGCCTCGTCGAGGCCGTGCTGATCGACGGCAGTCCCGTGCCCATCGACTCGCTCGACGGCGGCGGTGCGGCCCGGGTGCCGTTGCCGCCGCATGCCCGGCGGGTCCGGCTGGTCGTGCGGACGCTCGCGGCCGGTGATCCGCGGGTCGGCTGGTGGCGGATCGATCCGGTCGGCAGCACGATCGACGTCCCGTCGCTCGAGCAGCGGCTCGACATGCTGCTGCCTCCCGGCTTGGAGATCGGCGCCATCCTCGGCGGCTATCGCGCGGCGGACGGCACCGCTGTCGGGCTGGTGGGCCGCCTGCTGGCGGCACGGTCGGCAGGTGACGCGGCGCGGGTTTCTTCGCCCACCGCCGGGGGAAAGTCCGCTGGATTCGATTCGCGGCGGTTCGTGCCGACCGGTGGCCCCGATCGGGGAGGCGCGTTTCTCGTGGTCCGCCGGTCGCTGGTGACCGCGGCCGCGTTGGTCGCCGGCCTGGTGGCTCTCCTGGGCATGCGGGCGATCCTGCACCGGAGCGCGGCGGCGGCCGTGCTGGTCGCGGCCGGCGTCGCCGCCGCCGCGGTGTGGCTCGCGCCGCCGCTGGAGACGGTGGCCCGGGCCGGTCTCCCGCAGCAGGGCGCGATACAGCGGTTCCGGAACGAGGGCCAGGCCACCGTCGTCCCCGGGGGTGAGGAACACCTTAAGCGACTCCGCGGCGGCGGCCGGCTGGCCGACGGCGGTCCGCACCTGACCAGCGCACGCCGCGAGCCCGATCAATCCGGCCGCGGTGCCGCGGACCACGCCGGCCGCGGCCAGCCCGCGCCAGGCGGCGGCCATGACGACACCCCACCAGGCGGCCCGGGCCACCGTCTCCAGCGGCGGCGCGAGC
>JBJTHX010000028.1:0-10631 GCA_046094745.1 Planctomycetia bacterium | reverse complement strand
GTGAAGAAGAATGCCCCGGAACTCCTGCCGCCGCACCTGGCCGGCAGCCGCCCCGCATCGCGGCGGCCGCGGGCGGCGCGCTGATTCCTCACTCCTTGGAGAGCCATCCAGTGATCGCGAGACCGAACCTTCCGCTGCTGGCAGTCCTCGCCCTCTGCGCCGGGGTCGCCCGGGGGCAGGCCGACGACGGCGTCACCCTGGGCGAGCCGGTGGTCGTGGCCATGGCACCGGCCGAGGTCCGCGGCTGGGGTCCGTACCAGTTCCCGGGCCTCGAACGACTGCCCGATGGCACGATCAGGCTCAGCTTCCATGTCGAGGCCGACTCGGCCCTGTCCTACGGCCTGCCGCCGGCCCGCGGCATCTCGACCGACGAGGGAAAGACCTGGACCCTCCTGCCCAAAGAAGAGGTGGGGCGGGGGGCCTCCAGTTCCTGGAGTCCGTCGGTGGTGCTGCCCAATGGCGAGCGGATCGGCAAGAAGATGCTCCGTCCGCTCAAGGCCGCGGACCTCGCGCTGCCGGCCAAGCCCTTCGGCCAGTTCACCAGCTATGGCATCGCCCACTCCTACTACCGCCTCGAGGACCTGCCGCCGGAATGCCGCGACGGCTGGTGGCTCTACCGCTATCCGGCCGGCGCCGGCGAACCGAAGGAGGAGAAGGCGGTCGTGCGCCTGCCGGGCGAGTTGCGCTCCACGTGCGAGGGCGTGATGCCGTTGCCCTGGGGAGCGGGGCATCGGCTGTTACTCGCCCCCGACGGGGCGGTCTGGGCCTGCGGCGAGGGCATCCGGAGCATCGGCGGCGCGTTCAGCGGGAAATGGGGCATCGAAATCCTGCGTTCCACCGACAACGGCCGCACGTTCGATTTCTGGGGCGAGATTCCGTACGCTCCCGTCCCGGCCGCCGACTCGAAGGCCGCGGCCCGGGACGGGTTCACCGAGCCGGGCATCAATTTCATGCCCGACGGCTCGATCCTGTGCCTGCTCCGCACCGACGACGGCAATGGCCAGGGTCCGCTCTACCTGTCGCGCTCGACCGACAACGGCAAGACCTGGTCCAAGCCGGCAGTCTTCGACAGCCTGGGCGTCTGGCCGCAACTGCTGACCTTGAAGAACGGCGTCACGCTCGCTGCCTACGGCCGCCCAGGGTTGTTTGTCCGCGCCTGCACGGATCCGGCGGGGCACAAGTGGAGCGGCCGGGTCGAGATCGTGCATTCGGGCACGACCATGGGTGACACCTGGTCCTACTCCGCCCTCCTGCCGCTCGCCGACGACACGGCGCTCATCGCCTATTCCGACTTCCACGTCCGCGGACCCGACGGCACCCCGCGCAAGGCGATCCTCGTGCGCACCGTGAAGGCGCTTGTGGCGGGCCGGGGCGGGAGTCGGTGAGGTCGAGCCGGTAGGGCCCGATGGTGAACTGGACCGAGAGCGTGCTCGATTCGCTCCGCGGTGCGGCCAGCAGCGGGACGTGGGGATTCGTGTGCTGGGGGTCGTAGGGCGCGGCCGGGTCGCAGCGTTCGAGAGCGGGCGCCGTCACCCGCACGAGATACGTCCCGGGCCGCTTGCGGCCGTTCCGAAGTGCCGCCCATCACAACCGGGGATTGTCCGGTACGATTGACCTCTGGGTGTCATTGACGCATCACGCCGTACTCCCATGGCCGCCGCTCCGCACACGCTCGACCGCCGCCGCGCCCTCGCCGACCTCGTCCGCGACCGGGATGCCGGCCGCGGCTCGGGTCGGCTCGTCGGCCGCGTGATCGTCGGCCTCCTGCTCCTCGCCCTGCTCGCCCTCCTCGGCCTGTGGCTGGGCGGCGGCTTCTCCAGCGTCCCGCCGGAGGTGCGCGAGATCCGGCAGATGGTGGACGGCCAGATCGAGCAACTGCGGCAGGCGGGCCGCAACGAACTGCCGCTCGAGGCGACCGCCGGCGGCTTCGACGCCGTGCGCGATCGGCTGCGGGACCTGCCGCCCGCACTCCGGCAGCAGGCCGGCCGCGAGATGGGCCGGCTGTTCGCGGCCCGCGAGCGGGCGGAACTCGACGCGTTCTTCAACCTCCCGCCGGAACGGCGGCCGGCCGAACTCGACCGGCAGATCCGCGCGGAAGAGGACCGCCGCAAGGCCCGCGACGCCGAGCGGGCCCGCCGCGAGACGCAGCAGCCGCAACAGGCCGCGGTGCAAGGCGGCGGAGCCGCGGCGCCAGGCGGGCCGCCCGGGGGCCGGCCGCTCGGCCGGTCCACGACCGAAGAGGACCGCAACGCCCGCAGCAAGAGCCGGATCGACGCCTCCTCTCCCCAAGAACGGGCCCGGCGCACCGAGTATCGCCGCGCGATGGAAGACCGCCGCAAACAACTCGGTCTGCCGACCGGGGGCCGCTGATCCGCGGGCTGGGGACCGATCAGCGGAAACGGATCGCGAACAGGTCGGCGTCGGCGAGGAGAACCTTCAGGCGGACGGGCTTGCCAGCCAGCGCGGCGACGTCGCCGCCCGCCTTCCAGGTCACCACCCGCTCGATCTCGTCGCCCACGATCTCGCCGCAGTCGGCGGCGGTGAAGCCGGGCAGGGGCGTGCCGTCGGCCGCCTGGATCTCGACCTTCACGCTCCCGGCCGCGCTTGTGCGGTAGTTGATCTCGAGCGCGGATCCCGTGAACGTCAGCGGCTTCGTGAGCATCTCGCCCCCGGCCCACGGCGCCGACACCGACGCGAAGCCGTCGGTCCGCAGCAGCAGCCGTTCGATGTGCCAGGTGGGCTGCATGTAATCCCGCGAGACGAACATCTGGATCTGGTCCTTGCCGGCCGGCAGGATGCCCGTCAGCGGGTAGTTCGTCCGCGACACCCAGTTGGCGTCGCCGCGGCCCGGTCGGACGAAGGCCTCCATGAACGTGCGGTCGTAGGCGGCCGATCCGGCCCGGCTTGTGAGCAGCACGGCGTCGGAACAATCCTTGAAATAGACCTCCTTGCCGATCGGCCGCAGCCCGATCGCCTCCGACCGCCGCTCGTCGAGCACCTGCCGCCCTTCCATGAACCGCGCGGCCGGCGCGAGATAGAGGTGCGGCGCCCGGAAGTAGGGCTGCGTGTTGTTGACGTAGAACTGCTCCCGCGGGGAACCGCCGTACGTCATCGGCACGGGCTTCGTCCAGGTCATGAGGTCCGGCGACTCGGCGCGGGCCATCGAGCGGCGGCCCTTGCCCCACTCACCGTCGTACCAGCGGTAGTAGACGACGTACCGCCCCTCGGACGCGCTCCAGAACATCGTGTTGCCGCCGTCAAAGGAGTTCTTCAGGTCGCTGACGAACTCCGGCTGCGGGTCGAGCTTGCGGAATGAAAAACCGTCGGCCGAAGCCCAGAACACGAGCCGCTTGGGGCCCACCGGGTCCCTCATCGCCGTGTGCTTCTCGCCGCTCACCGGCACGCTCTCGACCACCTTCACCCGCTCGCTCTTCGGCACGCCGGGCCGGGTGTCGACCCAGGGCGTGCACGGGAACGAGAGCGCCGGCTCGCCGTCGACGGCGGCGATCACGTTGTTGCCCGGCCAGTCGGCCCGCTTGACGAGGTCGAGGGCGGGCTTCGTCCACGTCGCACCGCCGTCGCGGCTCTCCGCCACGCAGCCGACGCCGTTCTCGTCCGTGGGGTCGGTGAGCGACCAGCCGCGGTAATACATGAGCAGCCGGCCGTCGAGTTCGATCACCGACTCGCCGAAGTTGGCCGGCCCCTCCCAGGGCTTGTCGATGCGGATCACCGTGCCGCCCGACACCGGCTCGTGCAGCCGCAGGCTCGCGCCGTTGAGCCGGTCGACGAGGGTGTGGTCGACGAACAGTTCGCGGCGCGAGCCGACCGCCACCGGCGTCGCGGGGGCCGCGGCGGGCAGCCTCCACTTCGACCACAGGAGCGAGCATTTTTTGTCGCCGGCTTCCGCCCGCTGATAGCAGACCGTCAGCAGGCTGCCGTCGGTGAGTTCGACCGTCGCCGGGTAGCCGAGGTCGCCGTCGGGGCCGTCGGCCCGGACGACCCAGTCGGCCTCCCAAGACCGTCCGTCGTCGCGGCTGATCGCCACCCGCTGGCCGTACGGCTGGTCGCGGTAGCCGTAACTCATCACGAGGGCGCCGGAGGAGTGCCGCAGGAGATGCGGGGGCGAGCCCTTGAACCCCAGCCAGCGGGGCACCGTCCAGGTCGCGCCGCCGTCGTCCGACTCGGTCTGCATGATCGTGAAGTGGGGAATGCCGGCCGCGGCCACCCGGTTGCCCGAGTGGTCCTCGAGTCGGATCGCGGCGACGAGCCGGCCCGAGGGGAGTTCGACGACGTGCGGCTCGTGGTAGTTGGCCGCGGTGGTCCGCGGGGCCACGGGCACCTGGCCCACGACCTTCCAGGTCGCGCCGCGGTCGGACGAGCGGGCGACCTCGATCGGGCCGCCGTGCATGTCTTCGGCCGAGCCATAGCGCTTGCCGATGTAGAGCAGGTCGCCATTGGCGAGGCGGATCGGGCCGTGGGGCGCCGACACGGGCGCGCGCCCGGGCTGGCCCCAGGTCGCCCCGCCGTCGTCGGACCGCATCACCCAGGAGCCCAGCAGGCCCCGCACCTCGTCGTCGTTCCAGGCGGCGTGCACCTTGGCCACGGCCTCCCGCTCGGCGGTGGGAATGATGCCCGCGGATTCGGGCCGGCGGCTGTCGTACCGAAACCAGGCGACGAGCACGGACTTGCCCCCCAGGCTCACGATCCCGGCGTCACGGTCGTCGATCGGCGAGTCCTGGACGACCCGCGACTCCGACCAGGTGCGGCCGTCGTCCTTGCTCTCGTGGAGGACGGTCTTGCCGAACGGGCAGACGTGACCCGCCCGGAGGCCGGAACTCACGACGAGGAGCGTGCCGTCGTCCATGCGGGCGATCGTCGGCCAGCCGAAGTAGCCGAAGCGGTCGCCGGGCAGCCGGCAGACGACGCCGTGCTCCGCCTCGAGCGTGCCGGCCGCCCCGGCGGCCAGCGGCACGGTCACCGCGGCCAGTCCGCCAAGGAAGGCGACGCGGCCGACCGCCATCCGCGGCTGGAACATGGAGCGTGACATGGCTGTGGAACCTCATGCGCTGGCACAAGACAGAACGACCGGGGGAGTAGACTTTTTCATGCCCGCTCAGTCAAATCTTTTCACTTCGATCGTGGCCGCTCAACCCGCCACCGGCTTCGTCATGTCGCTTTCCGCACGATGAGCGTCGACCGCCAGACACTCCGACCCGCCGCTCGCGCAGCGGAACTGTTCGCTCGCGAACTGCGGGATTTCGTCCCGCCGGGGTCGTTCGATGCCCACGCGCACCTCTTCGACCCCACGCTCGTCCGCGGCGCGGGAGCGACGCTGCTGCACGCCGGCATCCCGGCGGCCACCCGCGCGGCCTACGACCAGATGCTCGGCGCGTGGATGGGCGACCGGCTGCCCGCGGGCGGGCTGTTCTTTCCCTGGCCGCACGCCGGCGACACGCTCGCCCAGAACGCGTTCCTCGCCGATCAGATCCACGGCGACGCCGGCTCCCGCGGCCTCCTGCTCGCCACCCCGGACACCGATCCGGCCGCGATCGAGCGGCAGCTCGACGCCGACCCCGGCCTGTGGAAGGGCTTCAAGGTCTACCACGTCTTCGCCCGGCCGGCCGCCGGCCGGCCCGCGTTGGCGAACACCTTCGACGCCGAGTGCGAAGACTTCATCCCGGAGTGGGTCTGGGAGCTCGCCCATGCCCGCGGCCTCGCCATCATGCTCCATCTCGTCAAGCGCCGGGCGCTCGCCGACGAGGCCAACCAGCGGTACATCCGCGACCGCTGCCTGCGGCATCCCGGCGCCCTGCTCGTGCTCGCCCACTGCGGCCGCGGCTTCAACGCCGCCCACACGCTCGCCGGCCTGCCCGCCGTCCGCGGCCTCGACAACGTGTTCTTCGACACCTCCGCCGTCTGCGAGCCGCTCGCCCACGAGGCGATCCTCCGCTCCGTCGGCCCCTCGCGACTGCTGTTCGGCCTCGACCATCCCGTGAGTTCCGTCATCGGCCGCTGCGTGAGCGTCGGCGACGGCTTCCTGTGGACGAGCGACGCGCCGATCGACTGGCCGGCCCAGAAGTTCGCCGATCCGGTGCCGGTGGGGATCGAGAACCTGCTCGCGATCCGGGACGCCTGCCGCATGACCCACATGAACGACCGCGTCGTCGAGCGGATCTTCGGCGGCGCGGCCCGGCAGCTGCTCGGCATGCCCGCCGCGCGGCCGGCGGTCGACGTGCAGGCCCAGTACCGGGCGGCGAAGGCGATCATCCCCGGCGGCACGCAACTGCTCTCCAAGCGGCCCGAACTCTTCGCCCCCGACCAGTGGCCGGCCTACTACGAGGAGGCCCGCGGCTGCGAGGTGATCGACACCTCCGAGCGCCGGTTCATCGACATGTCCACCGGCGGGATCCTGTCGTGCATCCTCGGCTACGCCGATCCCGACGTGAACGCGGCCGTGCTGCGGCGGGTGCAGGCCGGATCGATGTGCACGCTGCAGTCGCACGACGAGGTGGAGCTCGCCCGCCGGCTGCTGGCCATCCATCCCTGGGCCGCGATGGCCCGGTTCATGCGGACCGGCGGCGAGTCGATGGCCGTGGCGGTGCGGACCGCGCGGGCCTGCACGGGCCGCGACGAGGTGGCGATCTGCGGCTACCACGGCTGGCACGACTGGTACCTGGCCGCCAACCTCCCGACCCCGGGCGCGGCGGCCGATGCGTCGGCCAACGGGGTGCTGGCCGGCCACCTCCTGCCGGGCCTCGAGCCGCGGGGCGTGCCGGCCCCGCTCGGCGGCCTCACGCACGCCTTCGCCTACAACCGGCTCGACCAGCTCGACGCGATCTTCGCGGCCTGCGGTTCGCGGCTGGCGGCGGTCGTCATGGAGCCGACCCGCGGCGTCGATCCCGCGCCGGGATTCCTGGAGGGCGTGCGGGAGCGGTGCACGCAAAACGGCACGCTCCTGGTGTTCGACGAGATCACGATCGGCTGGCGGATGTGCCTCGGCGGCGCCCACCTGAAGTTCGGCGTCATGCCCGACCTGGCCGTCTTCGCCAAGGCGATCTCCAACGGCTTCGCGCTCGGCGCGGTGATCGGCACGCGGGCCGCGATGGAGGCCGTGCAGACGAGCTTCATCTCGAGCGCCTACTGGACCGAGGCCCTGGGGCCGGCGGCGGGCCTCGCGGCCGTGGGCAAGATGCAGGGGCTCGACGTGCCGGCGCACCTGGCCACGATCGGCGGGCACGTGCTGGAGGGCTGGCGGCGGCTGGCCGAGAAGCACGCCCTGCCGCTGAAGACGGCGGGCCGGCCCGAGATGGCCACGCTCGCCTTCGACCACCCCGAGGCGGCGGCCCTCGTCACGCTCCTGACGGCGCGGATGCTCGATCGCGGCTTCCTGGCAAACGCCACCTTCAACGCCATGCTGGCCCACGCGCGGCGGCACGTCGACGCCTACCTGGCCGCCCTCGACGAGGTCTGCCGGGAACTCCGCGACGCCGTCGCCGAACCGCCGGACCGGCTCCGCGGCCGGATCGGCGGCCCGGTGAAACACTCGGGATTCGCCCGGCTCGTCCGTTGACGCTTCCCCGACGCGACGCGCTGCTTCCGCCCTCCCTACACTTGCCCTTCGTCACCCCCAGCGACGAATCGACCATGCCGACGCTCGACGCCCCCTTCGCCGAGATCGACACCTCCCGCGCCGTCGCGGCCTACGACCGCGACGGCGTGATCCGTGTCCGCCGGCTCTTCCCGCCCGAGGAACTGGCACGGGTGCGGGCGGCGCTGGCCCGCTACATCCGGGAGATCGCCCCCGGCCTCGAGCCGGCCGTCGTAGTCTTCGAGGCCGACGGCAAGGCGGTCCGCAACCTGTGGCGGATGGACAAGCACGACCCGTTCTTCAAGGAACTCGGGGAGCGGCCCGACCTGCTCGCGCTGGTCGGCAGCCTCGTGCACGGCACGGCGGTGCTCGTGGGCGTGGAGACGTTCAACAAGCCCGCCCGCATCGGCTCGGGCGTGCCGCCGCACCAGGACAACGCCTACTTCTGCCAGTCGCCGCCGGACATGCTGACGGTCTGGATTGCGATCGACGCGGCCACCGAGGCCAACGGGCCGATCTATTACATCCGCGGCAGCCACGCGGGGATGCTGCCCCACCAGCCGTCCGGCGTGGCCGGCAACTCGATGGGCCTGGCCGTCGGCTTCGACAAGTCCGACCCGTTCGTGGGCACGCTGGAGGCCGGCGACGCGCTGATGCACCACTGCCAGACGATCCACTACAGCAGTCCCAACAAGACCGACCATCCCCGGTGCGGCCTGCTCCTGGTCTACCGCGGCAGCCACACGCAGGACGATCCGGACCTCCGCGCGGCCTACACGAGCGGCCGGACGGCGACCGCATGATGCGGCCCGGCGTCGCTGCCGGGCAGGCGCAGCCCTCGCCCCGCTACGCGACCCGTAGCATGGCCCGGAGGCGGTACTTGGCGACCATCATCCGCGACCGCAGGCCGTAGCAGTTCGCCGCTTTGGCGATGTGCACGAAATCGTCGGCCAGCGCATGGAAAGCGGCTCGGTCGTTCGCCCGCAGGGCCCGCTTCATCTCGCTCCGCAGGATCCGCGAAAATCGCGGCCACACGACGTCCCCCGGGGAATCGAGGCCGGCGGCGACCTCCTTCGGAAACATCCCCAAGAGTTTCTGCGCGTAGATGAGCCTCGACCTGCGCATCCGCGGCGAGCGGCTGGAACTCTCCTCGTAGATCCGCCATTGGGACAGCGGGGTCGGGACGTAGGCGTGTTCGAAGCCGGCCAAAAAGAGCCGCAGGAAGAGGTCGTCGTCCTCGTACCCCGACAACTGCTCGTCAAAACCGCCGACCGTCAGAAAGGCGGCCCGATCGACGAGCGACGCCGATGGCAGCACGAACACGTCGCAACCGATCAACTCGTTGAGTTTCGTCTTCTGACGCGGCCCGGCGACGAGGTCGAGAACGGACTGATGGAGCCGCCAGCCCTTCTCGTCGATCTGGTCGAGGTTGCTGTACGCGTAGGCCAGCCGCTCCGTCCCGGAGTCGAGAAAGACCTGCTCCAGGATGGCGAGATGTTCCGGATACCAGACGTCGTCCTGGTCGAGAAACGCGATGCGGCCGCAGCCTGCGGCGGCCTGGACGCCGATGTTGCGGGCCCGAGACTGCCCGCCGTTCTCGGTGTGGATGATCTCCACGGCATGCTGCGGATACGCCGTGGCGATCACTTCGGCGCCGTCATCGGACGAGCCGTCGTTGACGACCACGATGCGGTCCGGCCGGCGGGTCTGCCGGAGCACGCTGTCGATCGCCTGCCGGATGTAGCGACTGCCGTTGTACAGCGGAATGACGACGGCAATGCGGCTACGTTCCATGGTCAGCGGGTGCGGGGCGGGCGACCGCCGTCGGGGTGATCACCGAGCCCTGAGGCGACTCGTCCAGCGAGATTTGGTAAAGACAGGGTACGACTTTTCTGTCATGAATAAAGATCACTTTACACGGCCTGCATTCCCTGTTCCGGCCCGCTTCGCGGAATCACGATGAAAATGGCACGGCGATGATGGATTTGGGCATCTTTCTGCCGCTCGTCGACGACCTCCTCCCGCTCATCGTGTGCTGGACCCCGAAGGCCGGCTGCACCACGGTGACGAAATGGTTTTTGTTCCAGATTGGCGCACTGGAAAAGGCGCTCTCGTACAGCCCGACGTGTTTCGCCGACGAGGATCCGTCCGTCTTCGGCAATGAAACCCTCTGCGTGCACGGCTATCGCACCGAGAAGGTCTTTCGTGCGACGGACGGGAGGCCCGCCAGCGAGTACGTCACTCGGTGTGAGGAACTGCTGGTCGGCCGAAAGATGCGCGTGATCAAGGTGATCCGTGATCCCGCCGAGCGCGTCGTGAGCAACTTCGCACAGTTCTTGATGTCCGCATGCCTGCTGCCGCATTACGAAGCCTGGTGCCCGTTCCTCTCGTGGAAGCGCTTCATGGGATTCGGAATGGAGGCCACGGCGTCGTTCGAGCAGTTCGTCCTCTACCTGATCGCATGCCGCGAGCGCCGGATCTGGCATGACGTGCACTTCGCGCCGCAATGGCATCACGTCCAGGATCAGTACGTGGAGCGGCTCATCCCGATCGAACGCTTCGCGCAGGAGGTGTATGAACTCGAGACCGAGTTTCGTCTCCGCCACTCCGACGTGGCCGCCCTGACGCGGGCGCCGCATCATCGCCAGCAACCCGATCCCGCGACCCGGCAGACGGACGGCGGGCCCGCGCGGGCGTTCTCACCCGCGCCGGAGCGGAATGTTCTTCCGCCCTCGCACGACCTGCTGACCGAGCAGATGCGGCGTCTGATCCGCATGGCATACGCGGAAGACTACTCGGCCTACAGCAGCTTCTATCCCGGCTAGTCCGACCGGCCTCTCCCGGAAACAGCACGATGCGCATCGTCCTTGCCGCCCTCGTGTGCCTGGCCGTTCCCGCCCGGGCCGCCGACTGGCCGCTTGTCGAGGCACGTGGCCGTGTTGCCGAAAAAGAAGAGCAGGTCGTCCACCACGACCGGCGAGGGCATGCCCGCCCCGCTCTTGGTCCGCGACCAGCGGATCGCCGCGGTCTGGGCCGTGCCCTT
>JBJTHX010000027.1:0-2939 GCA_046094745.1 Planctomycetia bacterium | reverse complement strand
ACCATCGCCACCATCTTCGGGGCCAGCAGGATCACCTGGCTCCAGGCCTGGGTGAAGCTGTCCACGAGCGCCGCCCGCGACGCGTCCACCGTCTCCCGGGCCGTCGCGGCGGCCGCCTGTCCCAACTGCGCCATCATCACGAACTCCGCCATCTGCGCTCCTCCAGTGCCGCGATGTCCCTCATGGACATCGTGGCGTACGAACCCGTTGCGGGAATGGATCGTTGGCCCGCATCCCAACGTCACGTCGGCCGCCATGCCGACGGGTGTCTTGCCTCAGGTGTCTACGCGCCGTCGCTCCGCGCCGCGCGGCCAGCGTCCGGTGAACGTGTAGCACCCGGCGGCGACGAGCGCCCCCGCCATGTGCATGACCGCCCAGACGGTGGCCCCGATCGCGAACTCGACCAGGTGCAGGGCCAGGAGACGGGGATGGAGCTTGCGGCGCACGCCCGCCGCGAACACCGGTGCCGCCGGCACGGGCGGCACGGTCACGGTGGCGAGTCGTTCCAGGGCGTCCATCGATCCCATCCTCGGCCGGCGACCCGCGACACCCGCCGCGTTCCGATCGCCACACCATGAGTTGCCGGCCGGCCACGTCGCGCAACGATCCGTCCAGGAGGATTTTCGCCTCCCCTTCGCGGCGGGTTTCACGGCCGCTGCGGCAGAACTGTCAAACCTTGCGGTCCCGCGGGGCCAGTCGTTCCCGGATCCGGCTGACCGCTGCGGCGGGCCAGGAGGCAGGCGTGGCTGGGGCCGAACAGGCGGACGCGGCGCCCGAGCCGAGCGACGAGGAACTCGCCGCGGCGGCCGCCCGCGAAGGCGCCGACGGCGTCGCGTTCACCGCCCTCGTGGAGCGGTTTCGCGAGCGGGTGTGGCGGGTCTGCTGGCGGCTGATGGGCGACGAGCACGACGCCCAGGACGCCGCCCAGGAAGTGTTCGTCCGCCTGTTCTTCGACCGCGGCAAGTTCGCCGGCAGGAGCCGCTACGCCACCTGGCTCCACGGCGTGGCGATCCGCACCTGTCTGGCCCTGCGGCGGTCGCGATCCCGTCGTCGCCGCCGCGAGGCCCCCGAGTCGGCCGGTGCCGCCGAGACCCTGCCCGTGCAGACGCACGCCGACACCCGCGCCGGCGCGGCGCAGGCGGTCGACGCGGCGCACGACGCCGCGCGGCTGCTCGACGGGCTCGACGAGGAGGACCGGGCGCTGGTGCTCATGAAGTTCGCGGAGGGGCACGAGTACGACGAGCTGGCCGAGATGTTCGGCACGACCGCCGGCGCCCTGCGGATGCGGGTCAGCCGGATCCGCGAGCGACTCGCAGCCAGCGGCAGCCGCCCCTCGTGAGCGCCCCCAGCGGATCGAACGTCCAGGAACGCCACATTGAAAAATGTGTACGTCCGTATATCCTACTGTCTCGCATGCCGCATCACTTTCCCGCAGCGCCGATGCAATCCACGGACCCGAGACCGCGGCTTTCGCAGACCGAGCGCGAGGGCATTCGTCGCGCCGTCGTGCGAGCCTGCGCGGAGGCACCGGCGAAATGGCGGAGGATCGTGCTCTTCGGCTCGCGTGCTGATCCGAATCGCCGTGGTGGCGACATTGACCTTCTCGTCGAACTCGAGCCCGGCCAAGCGGCCGACACCTACCGCCTGACGCAGCGGCTGCGGCTCGCGCTGGAGGATGAGATCGGCGAGCAGCGGGTCGATATCGTGCTGGATGACGGCCGGGATACCGGTAGTTTTCCATCCCAGGTCCGTGAAACCGGAATCGAATTGTGGTCGAACACCTGAACCGCCCGGCACAGCCTGCCAATCCCCACGCAATCCCGGGGTAAACCGCGTCGAAATATTTTTTGTGACGCGGACCCCGCGGCCGGCAACTCACTCTCCGGCGGACGAGACCGCGGCCGATCGGCGGCAGCGGCAGTCCGCGGCAGGCGGTTCGAGACGCGGATGGACCTGCTCGAGCGGCTCGGCGACGCAGATGTGCCGGAGGTGCCGGCTGCGCGGGAGTTCACGGCGGGCGTGCGGCGGAAGCTGCACCCCCGGCTGCTGGCCCTGCACGTCGCAGAGTTTGCGTTCGGGGCGACCGCGTGGGGAGTCAGGCACATGTTGGTGGCGCTGTTCGCGGCGGTGGTCTTCTCGGCGACGGGCTCGTGGCCCCGGGTCGTGAAGCGGCTCCCGCCCGCGGCCGACTGACGAGCCGAAACGATACAACCGCCGGCACGGCTGCCGGCGGCAGGTTGGGTTGCGGGCCAACCACGACAATTCCCGCAGCGGTGTGGTCCGGCGGCCCACGAGGGGCCGGCGGACGACGAAGGAGAAGGCAATGGCGGATTTCGTGATCTTCGCGCAGACGGCGGCGGATACGGCCCGGGAGACGGTGAACGCCTCGCGGCAGGCGTTGGTCGACAGCTTCACCCAGGCATGGAGCCAGGTGATCCTGCTCGCCCCGAAGATGGTGGCGATGGTGACGGTGCTCGTGCTCGGCTACGTGGTGGCCCGCTGGTTCGGCGGCCTCGTGGCCGTCGTCGCCGAGAAGCTCGGCCTGCAGACGGCCGCCGAGAAGAGCGGCCTGGCCACGAGCATGCACGACGTCGGCATCCGGCGGCCGGTGCCGGCGATCGTCGGCGGCATCGTGTTCTGGCTGCTGATGAGCGTGTTCGTGATGGCGGCGTTCAACATCCTCGGGCTGCAGAGCATCTCCGATGCGATGGGCGAGGTGGTGAACTACATCCCGAAGGTGCTCGTGGCGACGGTGGTGGTGGTGGTCGGTCTGCTCGCGGCGACCTTTGTCCGCGGCGTGGTGGCGACCAGTGCCGACCGCGTCGGGCTGTCGTACGCCGAGTACCTGGCCGCCGTCTCGATGGCGACCTGTGCGGTCCTGATCGTGCTCTCCTCCTTCGTGGCCGACGTCAACGCGGCGATCGCGCTCATCAGCGTGG
>JBJTHX010000026.1:0-3170 GCA_046094745.1 Planctomycetia bacterium | reverse complement strand
ATGCGGTTGTTGAGGCTCGCCAGGTAGATGTCCCGCAGATCGCTGCCGATCTCGCGGTAGTTCTCCAGCAGGTCGAGCAGTTCCATCGTGTGGTCGTAGGAGTCGCGAAAGTGGGCCCGGGCGTGGTCGCCCACGAAACTGGTCGACTCCCGGCCCAGGGCGTGGAGCACGTCCCGCGTCGGCCACAGGGCCCGCCGCAGCGTCATGAGGTCGTTGCGGACGTCGTGGATCCGCGTCAGGGCGCTCCGCGAGGGCCGCTCGATCGCCTCCTCCTCGAGGGACTCCAGGCGGTCTCCGAACCGCTCCAGCACGGGGAAGTAGCCGTCGACCACCGCGTCGAGCAACAGGCCGCACAGGTGGTCGGCCCCGAGGTCGCCGAGCCGCGTGCGGCCGTTGCGAACCCGGTGCCGCACGCCCTCGAAGGCGTCGTCGATGCCGTGCTCCCGGAAGGTGAGCACGTAACGGTCGCCGAGGAAGATCGCCACGGGATCGGTGACGACCGCCTCACCCTCATAGCGGGCCGTCCGGACCGCGATCAGCACCTGGTGGCCGAACACCTCGACCTTGGGCCGCTCGTCCGGCGTGACGGCGTCCTCGAGCGCGAACTCGCCGATCTCGAACACCTCGCCGATGCCGCGGATCGTCGCCAGGTCCTCGAATCCCTCAACGTCGACCCAGATGACGGGCCACTTCTGCCGGACCTCGACCAGGTCCTGCGGCCGGCCGACGGTCGCCTCCTGGGTCGTCTGCCCGTCGCAGGCCAGGAGGTGGAGCGTCGTGGGCCGCCCCCCGTGCCGAACGGCCGCGGCGATCGAGGCCGCGAGATCCTTGGGCCGATGACGGCGGCGGCGGTGCTTGCGGCGGGACACGGGCGGATTCCCCTCGGGCGGAACGCTATCCTATCCGGATGCCACGCGAATCGCAGGGAAACCCGGTCGGCATCGCCCTCGGCTGGGCCGCGCGGATCATGGCCATGGGCCTGGCGATGTTCCTGCCGGCGGTGACCGGCGGCTGGCTCGACGCCCGGCTGGGCACGAACTTCCTGGGCCTCGCGGGCCTGGGAATCGGGTTCGTCGCCGGGGTCGGCTGGCTGGTGCACATCGGGAGGAAGCGGCCGTCATGAGCCCGACACCACACCCCTTCGGCTGGACGCTCGCCGGCGCGGCGACGTTGGTGGCGGTGCTGGCCGTCGCGACGGGAGTCGCCCTGGCTGCCGAGGACTGGCATCCCGATCGGCTGCGGGCCATCGGCTTCGCGGCGGCGACCTGCCTCGTGGGCGGTCTCGGGGGCTGGCTGGCCGGAAGGTCTGGTGGCCCCGAACCGGCCCGCGCCGTCGCCGCCGGGCTGGCGGCCGTCGCCGTGAGGATTTTCCCGCCCCTGGCCGCCCTGGCCTGGCTGCAGTCCGCCGCGGGTGCGCGGCTCCGAGAGCAGCACGCGGGGGGGTGGCTGCTGGTGTTTTATCTGGCTCTCCTTGCCACGGACATCCTGCTGCACATCATTGGGGCCCGCGGCGCCAAGGCCGAGAATTGACGGACGCGGTCCCGTTCATGCAGACTCTGCCCCGGGGACAGGCCGCCGGCCTCATCCCTTCATCCATCCTTCCCGTCCCGACAGCAGCCGAGCGTTCGCGTTCCGATGGCCGATCACAACCCGATCTACCACCTGAAGGACGCCTACTTCTTCGAGGTTCCGAAGCCCCTGTGGCGGCAGGGCTGGCAGACCCTGGATGACGTGCCACGGTTCCTGCGCGACGGTCACCCCGACGTGACCGACGTGGCGGTCTTCAACGAGGCGATGGACGGCAAGATCCTCATCCCCCAGCCCTTCGCCGAACTGGAGAGCCTGTACGCGGTGAAGTCGGGATTCGGGATCTCCAAGTACATGCTCCTCGAACTCCTGCTCGCCGCGATCCTGTTCTGGGTGTTCACCCGCCTGGCGGCAAAACTGCGGAGCGGCGAGCCCGCCCGGGGCCGCTTCGCGAACTTGTTCGAATCCATGATCGTCTTCGTGCGGGATCAAATCGCCCGGCCGGCGATCGACAGCCACGACCACCATGGCGACGAGCACGGCCACGACGACGGGCACGGGGACCATGGCGGCCGCCCCACCCGGCCGGCCGTGGCGGCCCACGATGGCGATCGGTTCGTGCCGCTCCTGCTGACGCTCTTCTTCTTCGTGCTCGGCTGCAACCTCCTCGGAATGGTTCCCTGGGCCGGCTCGCCCACGGCTTCCTTCTCGGTGACGCTCGCGCTCGCCGGCGTCACGTTCGCCACGGTCGTGGTGGCCGGCATGATGAAGTTCGGCTTCCTCGGGTTCTTCGGGAACCAGGTGCCGGCGATGGACCTGCCGCTCCCGCTGGCGATCGTCCTCAAGCCGATGATCTTCCTCATCGAGATGCTCGGCCTGTGCATCAAGCACCTGATCCTCGCCGTGCGACTGCTGGCCAACATGGTCGCCGGCCATCTCGTGCTGCTGGGCATCATGGGCCTGATCACGGCCGCGGCCACGTATTCGACCGGGCTGTGGGCCACGGTCACGGGCATCAGCGTGGTCAGCTGCACCCTGTTCAGCCTGCTGGAACTCTTCGTCGCCTTCCTGCAGGCCTACATTTTCACGTTTCTTTCGGCCCTCTTCATTGGCGCGGCCGTGCACCAACATTAGGCTTTCGGCTCGCCCCGTCGGGGCCACGACACACGTTCTTGGTTTTCCTTTCCGGACCCGCGTCCATTCCCTCGTTTCGCAAGGAGCTTGACCCCGTCATGATTCGTTCCCTTCTTTCCATCCGCAGCCTGAGCGTCCTCGCCGCCATCGTGGTCACCTTCGCGTGTGCGGACGTGGCGAGCGCAGCCGACGGCAGCCCCTCGCTCATCAACCTCACGCCCTACATCGGCATCGGACTGGCGGTCATCGGTGCCGCCGCCGGCATCGGGCGGCTGGCCGCCTCGGCGTACGACAGCATGGCCCGGCAGCCGGAAGTCGCCGGCAGCATCCAGACCGCGATGATCATCGCGGCGGCCCTGATCGAGGGCTTCACGTTCTACGCGCTGTTCCTCTGCACGCCCAAGTGAGGATGCAGACGCGGGCTTCCGGGTCGACGAGACCGGGAAGCCGTCGAGGAATCCGACCGGGGACGACGCGGTGCGGCCAGGAGCCGATCCTGGCCGCCCGCC
>JBJTHX010000025.1:0-4098 GCA_046094745.1 Planctomycetia bacterium | reverse complement strand
GCCGCCGCTCGAAACCGGCGACGAGCGTCTCCAGCTCGCGCGGCGACGGGGCCCGCGCGGCGGCGAGGCGGAAGCCGTGGGCGATCCGCGTCGCCGGGGCCGGGCCACCCTCGCGGAGCATGCGGAGGCCGAGGCCGCGGGCGGCCTCGACGAAGGTCACGTCGTTGAGCAGCTGCAGCGCCTGGAGCGGCGTGTTGGTCCGCGACTGGCGCACCTCGCAGGTCTCGCGGCCGGCGGCGTCGAACGTGGCGAACAGCGGCACGGCCACCGTGCGCTTGCGGTAGACGTAGAGGCTGCGCCGGTAGAGATCGGGCCCGTGGTCCTGCTCGTACGTGGTCTTCGAGGCCGCCAGTTCCTCCCACAGGCCGGCGGGCTGGTAGGGCTTCACCGACGGCCCCCCGACCTGCTCGACCACCAGCCCGGAAACCGCCAGCGACGCGTCGCGGATCGTCTCGGCCGGCAGGCGAAACCGCGGGCCGCGGGCGAGGAGCCGGTTCTCGGGATCGGCCCGCGCGGCCGCGGCCGCGACCCGCGACGCCCGGCGGTAGGCCGCCGTCGTCACGATCTGGCGCACGAGCCGCTTCACGTCCCAGCCGTCGCCGCCGTCCATGAAGTCGACGGCCAGCCAGTCGAGCAGTTCCGGGTGCGACGGGGGATCCCCCTGCACGCCGAAATCCTCGACCGTCTTCACCAGCCCGAGGCCGAAGAACTGCTGCCAGATGCGGTTCACGGCGACCCGCGCGGTGAGCGGATTGCCACGGGCGACGAGCCAGCGGGCCAGCGCCAGCCGGTCGGCCGGGGAGTCCGCCGTGAGCGCGGGGCCGATCGACTCGGGCACGCCCGCCGTCACCTCCGCGCCCGGCTTGTCGTGGAGGCCGCGGTCGAGCACGTGCGTCTTCCGCAGCCCGGGCACGTCCTGCATCACCATCACCGTGGGCAGCGCACGCTCGAAGTCCGCCCGCGACTTCCGCGCCGTCCGCATCCGCTCCCAGGCCCGGCGGAGGTCGTCGGTCGCCTCGTGCCGCACGAACCAGTCGCGGAGCTTGAGCCGGCCCGCGGCGTCGAGCCGGCCCTCCGCGGCGGCCGGCACGAGGTCCGCGACCGGCAGGCCGCAGGAGATGATCGCCGACTCGTCGGGGTCGAGGACGCGGTCGTAGAACCGCAGGTCGGCGAGGCCGCCGCGGTAGCCTTCGGCCGTGCCGCCGCCGGCGAGGGCGAGCGGCTGCTTGACCGTGAACCGGTTGCTCAGTTCGTCGGTCACGACCCGCGCGGTGACCTGCCGACCGTCGACGTGGAACGCCACCCCCGCGGCCAGCCGCGAGCCGTCGTAGGTCCAGGTGACGTGGCTCCAGCGATCGGCCGGCAGCGCCACCTCCGCCTCGATGCGGATGGCGTCGTCGAGGATCCGGTTCGCGATCACCAGCCGCGGTCGCCCCGCGACGAGCTGGAGTTCGAAGCCCTGGCGGAACTGCGCCGCATCCATGGCGGCGTAGATCGTGGCGGCGTCCGCTGCGGTGGGCTCGAGCCGGACGGTGGCCGAGAACGGCCGCTCGGTGTCGAACGGCGGCACGTGATCCACCGCCGCCGGTTCCGTGCCGTCGAACGACCGGGCCGGATCGTGCGGTCCGGCCCCGGAAGGCGGCGGCAGCCGAAACACGAGCCCTTCGGTGAGCGTGTCGTCGTCGCCGGCGCCGCGGCCCTCCCGCGCCACCCGCGTCACCCAGGCCGCCTCGGCGGCCGCGACCTCGGGCTCGGCCGCCTGCCAGGCCGCGGCCGTCTCGTCCGCCGCACGGACGAGTTCGGCGAGCCGGCGGCGCTGCGGCTCGGTGGGGGCCACGATGAGCGGCGGCGAGTTCGCGTCGCGCAGTCCCTTGCCCAGCTCGGGCACGCGGTTGAAGAAGTCGAAGAGCCGGTAGAAGTCGCGCTGCGAGAGCGGGTCGTACTTGTGGTCGTGGCAACGGGCGCAGCCGGCCGTGAGGCCGAGCCAGACGGTGCAGGTCGTCTCGACACGGTCGACCACGTATTCGGCGAGGAACTCCGCCGGGATGATGCCTCCTTCGGCGTTCGTGCGGTGGTTGCGGTTGAACCCGGTGGCGATCCGCTGGGCCAGCGTGGCCGCGGGCAGAAGATCGCCCGCGATCTGGTCGATCGTGAACGCGTCGAACGGCTGGTTGTGATTGAAGGCCTCGATCACCCAGTCGCGATACCGCCACATGTGCCGCGGGCCGTCGGTCTGGTAGCCGTTGCTGTCGGCGTACCGGGCGGCGTCGAGCCATGGGCCGGCCATCCGCTCCCCGTAGCGGGGCGAGGCGAGCAGCCGGTCGACGAGGGCGAGATACACCCGGTCGCGGGCCGAGGGGTCGCCGTCGGTCGGTCGCTCCGCCGCGGCCGCCCCCCATGCCCCGACGAAGGCATCGACCTCGGCGGGGGTCGGCGGCAGGCCGACCAGGTCGAGGTGCAGCCGCCGGCAGAGCGTCGTCGGATCGGCCTCGGCCTCCGGCGCGATGCCGAGGCGCTCGAGCCGCGCCTGGATGAACCGGTCGGCCGGATGGCGGATCGAGGACGCGTCGCGGACGGCCGGCGGCGGCGCGGCGACGGGCGGCACGAACGCCCAGTGCGGCTCATAGGCCGCGCCGGCCGCGATCCAGGCGGTGATCACGCCGCGCTCGGCCGCGGTGAGCGGCGCCGCGTCGGGCGGCGGCATCCGCACGTCGGGATCGTCGCTCACGATTCGCTCGTGGACCGTGCTGGCGGCCGGATCGCCCGGGACGACGGCCGCCCGGCCGTCGTGGACGGCGACGGTGTCGGCGCGGCGGTCGAGCCGCAGGCCGGCCTGGCGTGATCCCGAGTCGGGGCCGTGGCAACGGAAGCACTTGTCGGCCAGGATCGGCCGCACGTCGGCGTTGAAGCCGGGCGGGGCGGCGACGGCCGCGCCGCCCGCCGCCACCGCCACGACGCAGGCCAGCACGGCCGCCGCGGGTTCCATGAACCGGCCCCGCGGATTGAGCAGCAGCCACAGCACGGCGTCGAACGCCATGAGCCCGACGAAGGCGAACAGGGCCGCGTTCCACGTCCCCGTGGCCGACACGAGCCAGCCGACCGTGACGGGGAAGAGCATCGCGCCGAACGCGCCCGCCATGTTCATGGCCCCGAACACCGTGCCGACGCGGTCCCCGCCGTAGTCGATCGCCACAGTGTAGCCGGCCACGCCGCCGAAGCAGGCCACGAAGGCGCCCACGCTGATGAGCGCGATCGCGGCGTTCACGTCGGCCACGAGGAAGGAGAGCGCCATGAGCACGGCACAGGTCGCCATCGCGACGGCGGCGAGCACCTGCCGCGCGATCCGCTTGCTGCCGGTGCGGGCGAGGAGCCAGTCCGACGCATAGCCGCCGCCCAACACGCCGAGCATCGCCGCGATACCGGCGTAGGTCGTGAGCAGGCCCGCCTCCTGCTTGAGCCCGCCGTGGCAGGCGAAGCACCGCTCGGCAAGCAGCGGGCGGATGTGCTCGCGGTAGCCGGCGAGGGGCGGGTCCGCCGCGGCCGCGGCGGCCGGGAGGAAGAGCACCGGGCAAGCCATCAGACGCAGAAAATGCGACATCACGGAGGGCGTCACGCGGCCGTGCTCCGGAGCATTGCGGGCGGGGATCACATCGGCTCGGATGTGATGGTATGCTGCCCCTGAACGATAGACTCGGTGGACCGCCATGTCGAGGTGCGGTTCGCCATGGATCCGGGGGCTGCCACACAGTCTCCGCATTTTCCGGAATCCGTTGCATGCCGCCTTCCGCCAAGTCCCCCGCCGAGGATCTCTCCGCCAAGGCCTACCGGTCCCTGCGGCAGATGATCGTCGAGGGCCGCGTGCATCCCAGGCAGCGGCTGTCGCACCGCACCCTCTCGAAGGACCTGGGCATCGGCCGCAGCCCCGTCCGCGACGCGCTCCTGCAGCTCGAGGCCGAGGGCCTGATCGAGCACCGCCCGAACTCCGGCATCGGTCTCCGCGAGCTCACGGCCCGCGAACTCGAGTGCATCTACGAACTGCGGATCGTCAACGAGCGGTACGCCGCCGAGAAGGCGGCCGACCGGGCCGAAGCCTCGCAC
>JBJTHX010000024.1:0-3117 GCA_046094745.1 Planctomycetia bacterium | reverse complement strand
TCCGCGGCGCGGCGTGGGCCGTCGTCGCGGTCGGCTGGGTGGCGGCGACCCTGTGGGTCGAGCGCGACGCCCTCGACGTGTTCGGCCGCACCCGCCCCTGGAAGCCGATCCTGTTCGGCGTCGGCGCGGCCCTGTTTGCGGGCACGTGCCTGCTCGGCGCGCTCGCGGTGCCGCTCGCGGCTGCCGCGCTCGCGCTCGTCATGGCGGCGTACGTCGCCAGCCGCGAGGCCGCGGTGGACGACGCCGATCGCCTCGTGCCGGCGAACCTCGTGGAACTGTGCTTCTCGCGGCTCGCGCGGCTGCCGGGCGTGCAGGCGCTGCTCGCGCGGCTGCGGGGGGGCGCGCCTGCCCGGAGGAAGGCCGGGCCCGACGGCGGCGTGGTGCTCCTGAAGAAGGACGGCAGCGTGTTCGGCGGGGGTCGCGACGCGGCCGACCAGGAGGTGGCCCAGGCCGTCCAGACCGCGCGGCGGATCCTCGGCGAGGGCATCGAACTGCGGGCGACCGACATCCACATCGAGCCGCGCACCGGTGGTGAGTGCCAGGTCCGCTTCCGCATCGACGGCATCATGCAGACCCGCGAGACGCTGCCGGCGGCCGCGGGCCGGGCCGTCGTCTCGGCGCTCAAGGTCGTGGGCGACATGGACATCGCCGAGCGGCGGCGGCCGCAGGACGGCACGTTCGCGGTCCTCGCCGGCACGCGCCGCTTCGACGTGCGGTCCGCCTCGGGGCCGACGAACGTCGGCGAGAAGCTGGCGCTGCGGCTGCTCGACGCCGACGGAGGAATGGTCCGGCAGGGACTGTCCGCCCTGGGGATGCGCGAGTCGACGATGCGAACCGTCCGCGACCTGGTGCAGCGGTCACACGGCATGCTCGTGGTGGCGGGACCGACCGGGTCGGGCAAGACAACGACCGTGTACGCGGCCCTCGCCGAGATCGACGTGCTCACCCGCAACGTGGTCACGATCGAGGACCCGGTCGAGTACCGGCTCGACAACATCTCGCAGACCGCGGTGAACAACGCCGCCGACCTCACCTTCGCCAAGATCCTGCGGTCGGTCCTCCGCCAGGACCCGGACGTGATCCTCGTGGGCGAGATCCGCGACCGCGAGACGGCCGAGATCGCCATGCAGGCGGCGCTGACGGGCCACTTCGTGTTCACCACGCTCCACGCCAACGACTCCGCCACGACCGTCACGCGGCTGCTCGACATCGGCTGCGACGCGACCCTCATCCAGTCGGCCGTCACGGCCGTGCTCGCCCAGCGACTCGTCCGCCTGCTCTGCCCGGACTGCAGGCAACCCTACCGGCCGACCGACGAGGAGCTGCGGCGGCTGGGGCTGCCGACCGACAAGGAGCTCACCTTCTACAAGGAGCAGGGCTGCGAGCGCTGCCTCGGCACGGGATACCGGGGCCGCACCGGCGTCTACGAGCTGATGGTCGTGGATGGCGAGGTCCGCGGCCTGCTCGTGGGCCGGCCCTCACTCGAGACGATCCGGGCGGCGGCGCGGAAGGCGGGCACGCGGACGCTCTGGCAGTCGGCCCTGCGCAAGGTCATCGACGGGCAGACGAGCGTGGCCGAGGCCGAGAGGGTGGTGCGATGACCGGGGCCATGCCGTTCGTCCTCGTGGGCACCTCGACGCTCGCGCAGCTGTTCGCGGGGTGGGCGGCGGTGCTGCCGATCGCGGCGCTCGCGCTCTATGGCTGGCTCCGCGGCGGGTTCCTCGCGACGATCGCCGGTCTGCAGGTGCTCGGGGCGTTCCTCGCGGCTGTGGCCCTCGCGCGACCGCTGTGGGGTGTCGTCGAGTCGCTCGGCTGCCCGGCGCCGCAGTCGCTCGCGGTGGCCTATCTCCTCGTCTTCGCCGCGGTGCTCGTCGGCGTCCGGCTGGCGGTGGGGGCGGCGATCCCGGACGGAGCGCTCAAGCTCGCGCCGCTGGCGGACCACGTCTGCGGCCTGGTGCTCGGCGCCGGCGCGGGCTTCGTGCTCGGCGGGGCGCTGCTCGTGGGCTGGTCCATGGCGGACATGCCGGCGTGGTTCCGCCTCGACAACACCCACCAGCCGCTCGATTCCGGGGGCCGGGTGCTGGCGACCTTCGCCCGGTTCGCCGCCCGCGACGCGGCCGCCCGCGCGATCCTGCTCGACGGCGACCGGCCGGCGCCGGCCGGGGAGGCGGGCGGCCTCCGCGCGAGCGAGCCGTTCGTCGATGCCAACCGCAGCGGCACCTGCGATGCCGGGGCGGCCGCCGACGCGGGGGGCGAACCGTACCTCGACCTCGACGCGAGCGGCGGGTTCAGCCGCGACCTCTCCTGGCAGGCAGGCCCCGACGGCCGCCGCAGGGTCGGGCTCCGCGACTGCTACCGGCTGGCCGAATGGCGGCGGGTGCGGAGCATGCACGCCCCGCGGATCGAGTCGGACGACGGGGGCGAGGTCACGGAGAACACCCCGGTCGAGGAGGTCGTCTACCAGGCCCGGGCCGTGGACGCCGACGGCGACGGGATCACGTTCGCCGTCGAGCCGGTCGCCGCAGCCGAGGAGGCCGAGGGCGACGCCCCGGACCAGGGCGTGGCGATCGATGCGGCGACGGGCGCGGTGACCCTCGTCGAGCCGGCCGATTTCGAACGGGCGAAGAGCCACGAGTTCGTGGTCGTGGCCACCGACTCGACGGGGCTTTCGGCGCGGAAGCGGGTGCGGCTGCGCGTCCGCGACGTGCCACTCGAGCCGTCCGCGACCCGGTGAGCCCTCGGGTCAGCCGGCCCCCGCGAGCACCTCGGCGAGGTGGATCGTCCGCGGCTCTTTGCGGTTGCGCGACAGCCAGCCGTCGAGCTGCAGCTGGCAGGAGGGGTCGCTCGACACGATGTAGTCGCAGTCGGTGCGGGCGAGCGAGCCGTTCGTCGACGTCAACCGCAGCGGCACCTGCGATGCCGGGGCGGCCACCGACGCGGGGGGCGAGCCGTACCTCGACCTCGACGCGAGTGGCGGGTTCAGCCGCGATCTCTCCTGGCAGGCAGACGCCGACGGCCGCCGCAGGATCGGGCTACGCGACTGCTACCGGCTGGCCGAATGGCGGCGGGTGCGGAGCATGCACGCCCCGCGGATCGAGTCGGACGACGGGGGCGAGG
>JBJTHX010000023.1:0-5193 GCA_046094745.1 Planctomycetia bacterium | reverse complement strand
GGCCGCCCGCAGGCCGTGCCCACCGCACCCGGCAGCCGTCGCCACGAGTAGCCCGGCGGCCAGGGCGACGAGTTTGGGGAGTCCGGAATGCATGACCACGGCCGAGAAAGCATACGGCTGCGGCCGAACCACCCGCAATGTCCCGCCAAACCGCCCGGCCGGCCGCCGCCGGAGGCCGGGCCGAAAGCCATCGACCGGCGCGTTGACCGATCCCCAGGGCATTCTTAATGTCAGGAGATCCCTGTCGGCCTCCCGGAGCCCGCCCCGTGGATTCGACCTACTGCAAGCGATTTCGCATGGAGGCCGATCTTCGGCCGGGGCGGCTCGCCCTCGATCCCGCGCCGGATCTGCCCCCGGGCTACCGGTTCGTGCCCTGGAACGAGGCCGTGCTCGACCTCCACGCGCGGACGAAGTGGCGGTCGTTTCGCGACGAGATCGACGCCATCGTGTTTCCGTGCCTGGGCGAAGCCGAGGGCTGCCGCCGGCTGATGCGGGAGATTCGCCACAAGCCCGGCTTCCTCCCGGAGGCGACCTGGCTGATCGCCCGCGGCCGTGACGCCGATGAACTCCAGTGGTGCGGCACGATCCAGGGCGTGAGCGATCGCGGCGGCGTGGGCATGATCCAGAACGTGGGCGTCGTGCCGGGCCACCGGGGCATCGGGCTCGGAGCCGCCCTCGTCCTCCGCGCGATGGCGGGCTTCGGTGGGCACGGCCTGCGGGCGGCCTGCCTGGAGGTCACCGCCGAGAACTGGCGGGCGGTGCGGCTCTACCAGCGGCTGGGTTTCCGCCGGACGAAGACCGTGTACAAAGTGGTGGATGTCGCGGCGGCGGAACCGGCCCTCGCGGAACCGGCACTGTCGTAGGCGGCTGGCCATTTGAAGCAGACACTGTTCTCGGCGCGTCTCGCCAACGGCATCACCCTCGTGGGCGAGGCGTTGCCAGGGGTGGAATCGGTCGCGGTCGCGATCCACGCGCCGGCTGGCGCGGTCCATGACGGCCCCGGTCGCTGCGGCCTCGCCACGCTCACCGGGGAGTTGTCCTTGCGCGGCGCCGGCGGCCGCTCCAGCCGCGAGATCGTGGAGACGCTCGAATCGGCCGGCCTCCAAGGGGCCCAGGCCGTCTCGACGAGCCACGCCAGCTTCTCCGGGGCGATGGTCGCGCGGCAGCTGCCCGTCGCCCTGCCGGTCTACGCCGACATCGTCCGGCGGCCCGCGCTGCCGGAGGACGAACTCGAAGCGGCCCGGCAGATGGTCCTGCAGAACCTCGCCGGGGTCGAGGACGACCCGGGACACCGGGTGATGACGGCCCTGCGGCAGCTGCACTTTCCCGCACCGTGGGGCGCGCCGGCGGAAGGCCTCTCCGCCGACGTGGAGGCGGTCGACATCGCCGCGGTCCGCGGATTCCACGCGGCCCACGTGCGGCCGGCGGGCACGATCATCGCCGCGGCCGGCCGCATCGACTGGGAGGACTTCGTCCGCCGGGCCGAGGATCTGTTCGGCGATTGGGCGGGCGGCGCGGGAGAGGCCGTCACGGCGGGCCCGCGCGGCCCGCGGGTGCGGCACGTGCCGCACGACGCGCAGCAGACGCACGTGGCCATCGGCTGGTCGGCCCCCCCGTACCGCAGCGACGAGTCGTACGAGGCGACGGCGGCGCTGGCCATCCTCGGCGGCGGCTCCAGGTCCCGGCTGTTCACCGAGGTCCGCGAGCGCCGCGGCCTGTGCTACTCGGTGTCGAGCGGCTACCAGACCCACCGCGACTTCGCCATGGCCGTCTGCTACGCCGGCACGACCGCCGCCCGCGCGCAGGAGACGCTCGACGTGATGCTCGCGGAGGTCGATCGGCTGCCGGGCACGATCACCGCCGACGAGGTCGAGCGGATCAAGGCCCGCGCGAAGAGCGGCCTGGTGATGCAGCAGGAGTCGAGCGCGGCCCGGGCGGGGGCTATCGCCCGGCAGTGGCATCACCTCGGCGAGGTCCGCCCGCTCGCCGCGGAACTGGCCCGCTACGACCGGCTCTCGGTGGCGTCGATCGAGGCCTGGCTCGCCGCGGGTCCGCCCCGCGACCTGACGATCGTCTCGCTCGGCCGCGAGCCGCTGGAGGTGCCGCATGCGATTCCTGCATGAGCGGCTCGACAACGGGCTCGAGGTGGTCGCCGAGACGGGCGACGCCGCCCTCTCCACGAGCATCGGCTTCTTCGTCAAGACGGGCGCCCGCGACGAGACCGACGCCCTGTGGGGCGTGAGCCATTTCCTCGAGCACATGGTCTTCAAGGGCACGGCGGACCTGTCCGCCGACGACATCAACCGGCGGCTCGACCGCATGGGCGCCAGTGCCAACGCGTTCACCGGCGAGGAGGACACCGTCTACCACGCCGTCGTGCTCCCCGAGCAGCAGCACGAGGCGATGGACCTGCTGGCGCGGATGATGCGGCCCGCGCTCCGCGAGGAGGACTTCCGCACGGAGAAGCTCGTCATCCTCGAGGAGATCCGGATGTACGAGGACCAGCCGCCGTTCGGCGCCGATGAGCGGTGCCGCGCGGCCGTCTTCGCGGGCCATCCGCTCGCCCGCAGCGTGCTGGGCACCGTCGCCTCGATCGAGGCCCTGCCCGTGGAGGCGATGCGGGACTACCACCGCCGCCGCTACGCGCCGGGCAACATGGTGCTCGCCGCCAGCGGGGCGGTCGATTTCCCGGCGCTAGTCGCCTCGGCCCGCAGGCTGTGCGGCGACTGGGAGCCGCAGCCGCTGCCCGCACGTCTCGCCCCGCCACCGCCGGCCGCCGCGTCCCGCGACGATGTCGTGCGGCCCGCGGCCGCGCTCGAGTACGCCGTGCGGATGTCGGCCGGCCCGGACGAGCGGAGCGACGACCGGTTCGCCGCGAAACTGCTGGCGACCGTGCTGGGCGACGCCTCGGGCAGCCGGCTCTACTGGGCGCTCGTCGATCCGGGCGCCGCGGAGCAGGCCTCGCTGCACCACCACGAGTTCCTCGACGCCGGGCTGTTCGTCACCCAGCTCTCCTGCGACGCCGACGACGTGGACGAACTGCTGGATCACATCCTCGGCATCTACGCCGACGTCACGGCCAGAGGCATCGGGGCCGCCGAGTTCGAGCAGGCCCGCAACAAGGTCGCCAGCCGGGTGGTGCTCTCCGGGGAGCGGCCGCGGCGGCGGCTGTTCGAACTCGGGGGCGAATGGGCGCACGCGGGCATCTACCGCTCGGTGGCCGACTCCCTGCGGATCGTCGAGTCGCTGTCGCTCGACGACCTCCACCGGGTCGTGGCGACCTGGCCGCTCGTCGGCCCGGCGGCCACTGTCCTCGCCGGCCCGCGGCCACCGGACTGACGGCCGGCGGTCGCCCCCGGCACCCGCGGGGCCTTGCTTCCGCCGCCGCTCCGTCCTTGCCATAATCCATCTCCATGGTCGTCCTGTTCGCCAACCGCTGGCTGATCGCGCTGCCGCCCATCTGGCTGCTGGGCGTCGGCGGCCTCAGCGCGCTGGCCGCGGTCCTGGCCGGCCACGGCCTGCTCCGTCTCGTGGCGCCGCGGTCCGCGGCCGAGGCCCGGGCGAGCCTGCAGGACGGCTTCCTCGGGCCGCTCGCCTGGCTGCTGATGGCCTTCGGGGCGCTGGCAGTCGCGTTCACCTACCCGCTCGCCCGCCTGGCCCAGCCCTCGCCGCTGGTGGAGATCGGCCGCTCGCTGGCCCGGTTCGTCACGGCCGACAGCGGCGGGCGGACCGTGACGATCGCCCCCGGCACGGAGGTTCAGCCGATCGCGCTCGGCTTCCGGCCGCAGGAGCTCGAGCGGATCGAACTCGCGGCCTCGGGCCGCGTCCTGATCCGCACCCAGCAGCCCATCGAGGGCTTCGCGCTGGTGAAGGTGCCCGACGTCGACCTCGAGCCCGGGACGCCCTGGTCGTGGCAGCGGGCCGAGGGGGCGACGAGCCCGTTCCTCGGCCAGCGGGCGTCGCTGGAGGTGTCGAGCCGGGCCGACGCGCCCGTCGAGCTTTCGATCCGCTGGCGGCTGGTGCCGGAGTTTCCCCAGGCGGCGATCCTGCCCTGGACGGCGGCCGTGCTCGTCGCGCTGGCCGCGGCCTACGCCCTCTTCCGGCTCGGCGCCCGCCGCACCGCGGCCGTCGCGGCCGCCACCACGAAGGAGGCCATCGGCCAGCCCGTGTTCGCCGTGTCGCTGATCGTGGGGGCCGTGCTGCTCTTCGCGTTCATCGTCATCCCCTACAACACGTTCGGCGAGGACGTGAAGATGCTCAAGGACAGCGGGCTGACGCTGATCAAGGTTCTGGCGCTGCTGGTGGTCGTCTGGACCGCGAGCGTGGCCGTGGCCGACGAGATCGAGGGGCGGACGGCCCTGACGGTGCTTTCCAAGCCGCTCACCCGCCGGCAGTTCGTCCTCGGCAAGTTCGCCGGCCTGGTGCTCGTGGCCCTGCTCGTGTTCCTGATCCTCGGCGGCGTGCTCCTGGCCACGACGAGCCTGAAGGTCGTCTACGACGCCCGCGAGGGGGCGAAGGTTGATCCGCTCTGGAAGGACTGCGCCGAGGAGATGATCACGGTCGTGCCGGGCCTCGTGCTCGCGTTCCTGGAGACGATTCTCCTGGCGGCCGTCAGCCTGGCGGTGTCGACGCGGCTGGGCATGGTGCCGAACCTGATCATCTGCTTCACGGTCTACGCGCTCGGCCACCTCGTGCCGCTGATCGTGCAATCGAGCGTCGGCAAGCTCGCGATCGTGCGGTTCGTGGGCAAGCTGTTCGCGACGGTCTTGCCCGTGCTCGAGCACTTCACGATCGACGCCGCGGTGGCCGGGGGCGTGCCGGTGCCGTGGACGTACCTCGGCTGGGCCGCGATCTACGCCGGCCTGTATGCGACCGTCGCCCTCCTGGTCGCCCTCGTGCTGTTCCAGGACCGCGACCTCGCCTGACGGACCCTAACGCACCAAGCCTGTGCGGGCCGCCACGCCCACCGCGCCCGTTGCGTCGGTGCCGATCCCCGGCATCGCCCACCAGCCGGTCTCGGGCGAGCGGGCCGCCTGCGCCTCCGCCTTGCCGTCGATGAAGAAGGTCGCCCCGCGGCGCAGCCGCCGCTCCAGCCGCGGGCCGATCTCGAGCCCGAGCAGGCCGCCGGTCTCGCGGCTGCCCAGCGTGGTCCGCAGTTCCAGCCGCTCGCGGCCCTCGGGCCGCTCGTTCGAG
>JBJTHX010000022.1:0-2718 GCA_046094745.1 Planctomycetia bacterium | reverse complement strand
CCCCGGGAGGCCGCGGCTCCCCGGCGGCCTCCCGTGCCGCCGCCGGCCGGCCCGCCGCCCGTGCCGCCGCCGGTGCCGACGACCGGAGTGCCCGCATGATCGCCGCCACGACCCTCGAACAGGTGTCGATCCAGTTCGACCCGGTCGGGTCCTGGACGCTCGTCGGCGTCGTGGTCATGGTGCTGGCGGGCGTGCTGCTCGCCGTGCCTCCCGATCGCACGCGGGTGTCCGGGCGGCGGCTCGCGGCCCTGGTCGCGCTGCGATTGCTCGCGTTCCTCGCGCTCGTGGCCTGCATGCTCCGGCCCACGATCGTCGCGGAAGAGAAGAAGCCCCAGCATGGAACCGTGATCGTGCTGGCCGATGCATCGGAGCGCATGCCGGGGGCCGACGGCCCCAATGGCCGGACCCGCTGGCAGGAGCTGACCGCGGCGCTCGACGGGGCCCGCGGGGCGGCACGGGAACTCGTGAAGGCGGGCGACTTCGACCTCTCCGTCTGGCGGTTCGACCGGGAAGTGGCCGCGGTGCCGCCCGAGGGCGACGATCCGTTCCCGTTTGGGGCCTGGAAGGACGATGCCTCGGCCGACGAGACGGCGATCGGTGCTGCCATCGACGATTGCCTGCGGGCCACCGCCAGCCAGACACTCGCCGGCGTCGTGGTGTTGAGCGATGGGGGACAACATGCCTACGCACCGCGGGACGTGCCGCCGCAGACCGCGGCCCGCCGCCTGGGGGAGACCGGCACGCCCCTGTGGAGCATCACCTTCGGCCAGCAGCGCGGCGCCGGGCAGGGTCGCGATGCGGCGGTCGTGAATCTCGCGGCGGCGGAGAAGGTGTACGTCAAGAACGCGCTCGAGGTGGCGGGCCGCGTCCGTCTCGAGGGGCTCGCGGGCGACGCGGTCGTGAAGCTGCTCGCCGAAGACGACAAGGGCCGCATGGAGGAGGTGGCACGGACGAAGGTGCGGGCGACGACGGCCGGGGGCGAGGAACCGGTGCGGCTGGCGTGGACCCCGAAGAGCGTCGGCGAACGGAAGGTCGCGCTCGTGGTCGAGCCGCAGGAGGGCGAGGTGATCGTCGCCAACAACGAACTCTCGACGTTCGTCGACGTCGTGGACGGCGGGCTGCGGGTGCTCTATCTCGAGGGGGCCCTGCGGGTCGAGCAGCGGTTCCTGCGACGCGTTCTCGCCTCGAGCCCCGACATGCAGGTCGACTTCCAGTGGATCGACGCGAGCCGGCGCGACCGGTGGCCCGTCGACCTGGGACGGATTCTCGCCGGCGACCACGACGTCTTCCTGATCGGCGACCTCGACTCGGCGGCGCTGCGACCGGAGGACCTACGGACGATCCTCGGAAAGGTCAATGCCGGCGCCGGCATCGGACTGCTTGGCGGGTTTCACGCGTTCGAGGCGGGTGGCTGGGCGTCTTCCGCCCTCGGCCCGCTGGTGCCGTTCGAAGCCGACCGGCTCGCGCGGCAGCCGTTCGACGAGCCGGTCCGCGAGGGGCTCCACCTGCAGGGCCCTCTGAAGATGGTGCCCGACCCGCGGTTTGGCGCCGTCTCGATACTCCGTCTGGGCAAGGGCGATCAGGACACGCGGGCCGCCTGGGAATCGCTGCCGGCGCTGGAGGGAGCCAGCCGCCTGGGCCGACTCCTGCCCGCCGCCAAGCCCCTGGCGGTCACGCCCGAAGGCCAGCCGCTGCTCGTCGGCCGGGAGTTCGGCGCCGGACGCGTGCTGGCCTTCGCCGCCGACTCCACCTGGCGCTGGGTGATGCAGGGTGCCGGCGAGCAGCACCGCCGATTCTGGAGGCAGATGATCCTCTGGCTCGCGAAGCAGGACGACGCGGATCAGGACACGCTCTGGGTGCGGCTCGCCCAGCGGCGAATCTCGCCCGGCACGCCGTTGGAGTTCGATGCGGGCCTGACGAAGCCGGACGGATCGCCCGTCGCGGATGTGATGCTGGAAGGCGAACTGAAAGCCCCGAAAGCCCTGGAAGATCCCGACGGGAAGAAGGTCCAGCGGCGACCGATCCGCGTGGCCAGGCAGGCCGGCGGTTTTTCCGGGGTGATCGCCGACTGCGCCGAGCCAGGCGACTGGACACTCGTCGTCAAGGCCACGAAGCCCGGCGATCCCGTCCCGCGGGAGCGATCGGCCCGGTTCACCGGCTTCCGCCAGGACCTCGAACTGGCCAACCCGCGGGCCAATCCGATGATCATCCGGCAACTAGCCGAGGCGACGCCTGGGGGCGAGAGCATGCCCGAGGACTTGCAGCCCATCTTCACCGAGATCGCGTCGCGGCCGCCGGCCTTCGAGACCAAGGAGCAGTGGTCCTACACGCCGTGGGACAAGTGGCCGATGCTGCTGGCGCTCGCCGGCTGCCTGTGCGGCGAGTGGTTTCTGCGCAAGCGCTGGGGCCTGGTGTAGGGGAGCGCGGGTGCGCACCGGCCGGCCCGCGGGCGGCATGAGTTGCGTCGCCGGCGAAGGTCCGCCACGCTCCGCATCCTCACGCCGACCCACGGGCCTCGCGAATCCAGATTTCGCGGCCGTCTCGGCCCCTTTTCATCTATGGGGAGGGAGGGTGGTTTGGTACGGTTCCCGGCCCGTGGGCGGACGGCCCCGGTGGCAGGAGAGCGCGACGTGCAGAAGCGACGGGCCATCCGTGAGAAGCTCCTCTTGGGCGCGCTGCTCGTCGGCGTGATGGTGGCCGTGCTCTCGGCGTCGAGCT
>JBJTHX010000021.1:0-2692 GCA_046094745.1 Planctomycetia bacterium | reverse complement strand
TCCAAGGACGGCGTGTTCCAGGTGGTCAGCACCAACGGCGACACCCACCTCGGCGGCGACGACTTCGACCAGACGCTGATCAACCACGTCGCCGACCAGTTCCAGAAGGAGCAGGGCATCGACCTGCGGAAGGACCCGATGGCGATGCAGCGGCTCCAGGAGGCCTGTGAGAAGGCCAAGAAGGAGCTGTCGAGCGCCCAGAGCACCGACATCAACCTGCCGTTCATCACCGCCGACGCCTCGGGCCCCAAGCACCTGCAGATCACGATCACGCGGGCCCAGTTCGAGCAGATGAGCGACGGGCTCGTCGAGCGGTGTCGCGGCCCGGTGCTCCAGGCGCTCAAGGACGCCAAGCTCGAGCCGAAGGACATCGACGAGGTGGTGCTCGTCGGCGGCTCGACGCGGATTCCCAAGGTGCAGGAACTCGTCAAGAAGCTGTTCGGCAAGGAGCCGCACAAGGGCGTGAATCCCGACGAGGTCGTGGCGCTCGGTGCCGCGATCCAGGGAGGCGTGCTCGGCGGCGACGTGCAGGAGGTGCTGCTGCTCGACGTCACCCCGCTGTCGCTCGGCATCGAGACGGAGGGGGGCATCTTCACGAAGCTCGTGGAGCGGAACACGACCGTGCCCACCGAGCGGAAGCAGGTGTTCAGCACGGCGGCCGACAGCCAGACGGCGGTCACCGTGAGCGTGTTCCAGGGCGAGCGGCCGATGGCCCGGGACAACCGGCTGCTCGGCCAGTTCAACCTGGAGGGCATTCCCCCCGCGCCCCGGGGCACGCCCCAGATCGAGGTGAAGTTCGACATCGACGCCAACGGCATCCTCTCGGTCAGCGCGAAGGACCTGGGCTCGAACAAGGAGCAGACGGTCCGCATCGAGCAGTCGAGCGGCCTGACGGAGACCGAGATCGAGCGGATGCGGAAAGACGCGGAGAGCCACGCCGAGGACGACAAGCGGAAGTACCGTGTCGCCGAGGCCCGCAACAAGTCGGAGGCCCTCTGCTTCCAGACCGAGAAGTTGATCAAGGAGAACGACGCCAAGCTCTCGGCCTCCGACAAGGGGCCGATCGAGGCCGCGATCGCCAAGGCCCGGGAGACGGCCAAGGGCGAGGACGTCGACGCGATCACCTCGGCCCACGATGCGCTCGAGCAGGCCACCCACGCCCTGTCGAAGGTGCTCTACGAGGCCTCGGCCACGGCCCAGCGGGCCGGCGCCGGCCCCGAGGCCGCCGCCGCGCAGGCCGGCAAGTCGGGCGACGGAACCATCGACGCCGAGTTCGAAGTCAAGGAATAGCGCGAAACCGGCCATCCCTGGCCCGGTTTCGCTTGGTCGGCCGGAGGGGAAGCCAAGGTTTCCCTCAGCCGACGGCGTCGCATCCGGCGATGCCATCGTCAACGAGGACTGAAAACGGGAGGCTGGCCGGCGGCCCGGCAGCCGGTGATGGGGAAGGAGACGTCATGCCGGTTCGATTCGACAAGTTCACGATCAAGGCCCAGGAGGCGGTGCAGGACGCCGTCGACCTCGCGTCCAGTCGCGGCAATCCGCAGGTAACGCCCGTGCACCTGCTCCGCGCCGTCGTCGGCGAGCGGGAGGGGATCGTCCGGCCGCTGCTGGAGAAGATCGGCACCGACCGCGGCCACCTCGAGCGGATCGTCGAGGCTGAACTGTCGCACATGCCCAAGGTGTCGGGCGGCTCGCAGCCCCAGCCCGACCAGGAACTCGTCCGGGTGTTCGAGGCGGCGACGACCGAGTCGCACCAGATGAAGGACGACTTCGTCTCGACGGACCACCTGCTGCTGGCGCTCGTCAAGGTGCCGTCGAAGGCCAAGAACCTGCTGCAACTGGCCGCGATCGGCGAGAAGGAACTGCTCGCCGGCCTGCAGGCCGTCCGTGGGCAGTCGCGGGTGACCGACCAGAACCCGGAGGCCAAGTTCCAGGCCCTGGAGAAGTACGGCATCGACCTCACGAAGCGGGCCAGCCAGGGCAAGCTCGACCCGGTCATCGGCCGCGACGCCGAGATCCGCCGGGTGATCCAGGTGCTCTCGCGCCGGACGAAGAACAATCCCGTGCTCATCGGCGAGCCGGGAGTGGGCAAGACGGCGATCGCGGAGGGGCTGGCCCTGCGGATCGTGCAGGCCGACGTGCCCGAGACCCTCAAGGGGCGGAGCGTCGTGGCCCTGGACCTGGGCGCCCTGATCGCCGGCACGAAGTACCGCGGCGAGTTCGAGGACCGGCTCAAGGCGATCCTCCGGGAGGTCGAGGCGGCCGCCGGGAACGTGATCCTGTTCATCGACGAGTTGCACACGGTGATCGGTGCCGGGGCGGCCGAGGGGGGCTCCGACGCGGCGAACCTCCTCAAGCCGGCGCTCGCCCGCGGTGAGTTGCGGTGCATCGGGGCGACCACGCTCGACGAGTACCGCAAGCACATCGAGAAGGACGCGGCGCTCGAGCGGCGGTTCCAGCCCGTGTTCGTGGGCGAGCCGAGCGTCGAGGACACGATCGCCATCCTCCGCGGCCTCAAGCCGCGGTACGAGGCCCACCACAAGGGGGTGAAGATCAAGGATTCGGCCCTCGTGGCCGCCGCCGAGATGAGCCACCGCTACATCGCCGATCGCTTCCTCCCCGACAAGGCCATCGACCTGATGGACGAGGCCACCAGCCGGGTGGCGATGGAGCTGCAGAGCGTGCCCTCGGA
>JBJTHX010000020.1:0-2766 GCA_046094745.1 Planctomycetia bacterium | reverse complement strand
GAGGTGGTGACGGCCGCGTGGACGAGCACGAGGGGTGCGCCGGCGGGATCGGCATGGGCTACGCGGCCGACCGGGCGCTCGCCGTGCTCGCGGATCGCGGCATCCAGGCGGCGATGATCGACGCCTCGGGAGACGTCGTCGTGTCGGGACCGCCGCCGGGCAGCCCGGGCTGGCGGATCGCCCGCGACCCGCTCGGCCGCGGCCCCGGCGCCGGCGCACCCCTCGTGCTCGTCCACGCGGCCGTCACCACCTCGGGCGAGGCCCGGCAGTTCGTCGAGATCGAGGGCCGACGCTGGAGCCACATCGTGGACCCGCGGAACGGCCTCGGCGTGCCGGGGCCCGCCGCCGTGACGGTCGTCGCCCGCGACGGTGCCACGGCCGATGCACTCGCGACCGCCGCGAGCGTGCTCGGGCCCGAGGTGGGAACCGCCGTCATCGACACGTTCCCCGGTGCCGGGGCCCTCTTCACTTGGCAGGATGGGCAGGGCGGGGTGCATGAGGCCGCCTCCGCGGGCTGGCCGCGCCCCTGAGGCAGCCGCGGCATTCCCCAGGTTGCCTGGCCCCACCGCACGGGGCGGTGACCGTGACGATTCCTCCAAGTTTGCGGATTACGGCGTCGATACCACCGGTGCTGCCGCTGCGCCTTGGCGCATCGCGGTGCGGGCACGGCGTCGGGGGGCACCGTGTCGGGAAGGGTCCGCGCCAGCGGACCGTGGCCCCCTCGGCGCAGCGGCGGCGGGTTTGAACGTCCGTGCCCCCGACGCCGGCTTTGGCCGGCGCCCCCGCCGTGCCCCGCAAGACCCGACAGGCCTGGGCCGTGCTGACGAGCGTGGCGCTCGTCGCCGGGGGCTGCGCGCCGCGGCAGCCGTTCTACTTCTTCGAGGACGGCGATCTCTCGCACTACGTCGGGGCGATCCAGAAACTCGAGTATCCCGACACCACGCAGGAGCCGCTCACCGAGGCGGCCGGGGCCGTCGAGCCGATGACGCTCTCGCGGCCGGAGGTGGAATCGTACTGGGACCTCTCGCTCGAGGAGGCGATCCGCACGGCGCTCGAGAACGGCAAGGTGCTCCGCAACCTCGGCGGCCGGTTCGCGAGCTTCGGCGGCCCGCGGCCGCAAACCGGTGAGCCACCCGTCTCGCTGCTCACGGCGCCCCAGCTCACGCCGACCACCTACGATCCGGCGATCGTCGAGACCGATCCGTTCCGCGGCGTCGAGAGCGCCCTGGCGGCCTTCGACGCCCAGCTCGCGGCCAGTTCGAACGGGCAGAACGGTAACCGTCCGCAAAACGTCGATCCCCAGTGGCAGTCGGTTACGGCGGAGGGTTCGCCATTGTTCGTGCCCGTCCTGCAGACGGCCCAGGGCGTGACAACGACCGGCCTCTCGAAGCGGACCGCCACCGGTGCCCAGTGGGGCTTCGCCAACACGACGCAGCTCGACGCCACCAACAACGGGTTCCGCGACGTGCCGTCCACCTGGACGACGAGCTACGACTTCACGTTCAACCAGCCGCTCCTCCAGGGCGCGGGCGTGACCTACAACCGGATCGCGGGTCCGGACACATTCGACAACCTGCTCGGGCGGCCCAACTTCCGCGGCGTGCTCCTCGCCCGGATCAACGCCGACATCTCGCTCGCCGACTTCGAGGCTGGCGTCCGCAACCTCGTCAGCGACACCGAGCAGTCCTACTGGGAGCTCGCCTTCGCCTACCGCAACCTCGAGGCCCGTAAGGCGGGCCGCGACAGCGCGCTCGAGGCCTGGCGGAGGGTCCACGCCCTGTTCGTCGAGCAGGCCCGCGGGGGCGAGGCCGACAAGGAGGCCCAGGCCCGCGAGCAGTACTTCTTCTTCCGTGCCGAGGTCGAGGCCGCCCTCACCGACGTCTACCGCTGCGAGAACCGCCTCCGCTACAGGATGGGCATCTCGGCGAGCGATGGCCGGCTCATCCGGCCCGCCGACGAGCCGACGACCGCCCGGATCTCGTTCGACTGGCAGCAGGCGCTCGTCGAGGCCCTGTCGCGGTCAGCCGAACTCCGCAAGCAGAAGTGGTTCATCAAGCAGAAGGAGCTCGAGCTCGTCGCGGCCAAGAACCTCGTCCTCCCGCGGCTCGACGTCGTGGGCCGCTGGCGGTTCCTGGGCATGGGCGAGAACCTCATCAACCAGAACTACGACCCCTACAACGCCGACAACGTCGACCAGCTCGTCGGCACCGACGCCTACTCGACGCTGCTCTCCGGCCAGTTCCAGGAGTGGCAGGCCGGAGCGCAGTTCCTGATGCCCCTGGGCTTCCGGCGCGAATTGGCCACGGTTCGCCACCACCAGCTCCAGTTGGCCCGGGAGCGGGCCCGGCTCCAGGACGAGGAGCTCGAGGTGTCGCACGCCCTGGTCGAGGCCGTGCGCAACGTGGACACGAACTTCGCCCTCACCCAGACCAACTTCAACCGCCGCGTGGCCGCCGAGCGGCAGGTGGAGGCGGTGGAGAAGGCCTACGAGGCGGGCACGGTGACGCTCGACCAGGTGCTCGACGCCCAGCGCCGCCGGGCGGAGGCGGAGAGCTCCTATTACCGCGCGCTCGTCGACTACAACCGGTCGATCTCGCAGCTCCATTACCGCAAGGGCTCGCTGCTGGAATACAACGGCGTGTTCCTCGCGGAGGGCCCCTGGCCAGGCAAAGCTTACTTCGACGCCCACCGCCGCGCCCGGCAGCGCAACGAGCAGGCCGAGCAGATGCTCGTGTTCATGGTGTTGGCCGAGGCCGACCACAAGCC
>JBJTHX010000019.1:0-4877 GCA_046094745.1 Planctomycetia bacterium | reverse complement strand
CCGCCTCGCGGGCGCCGCGTTCCGGACGGCGCGCGCCGCCGGGGCGCCGCGGCGGACCGGCCACCGCAACCGCCCCGCGCACGGGGGCGCCGGGGGCTGGGGGCCGCCCCCGCGCCGCGCCGGCGCGACGGCTGCCCGGTGGAAGAACGCGGGATTTCCGCGACCCATCGTTTGGCACGCCATGTGCGTCCTTTCGAGGTATGGGCCGCCGCCGGCGTCCCGGGATCCGAACCCGCTTTCCGAGGAGCAGAGCCATGAAGAAGATCGAAGCCATCATCCGGCACTTCAAACTTGAGGAAGTGAAGGACGCCCTCAATGCCCAGGGCGTGAAGGGCATGACGGTGACCGAGGTCCGCGGCTTTGGCCGACAGAAGGGCCACACCGAGACCTACCGCGGCGCGGAGTATTCCGTCGACTTCCTGCCCAAGGTGAAGATCGAGGTCGTGGTGGGCGACGACGAGGCGCCGGCCGTGATCAGCAAGATCATGACCACCGCCCGCACCGGCCAGGTTGGCGACGGCAAGATCTTCGTGACGAACCTTGCCGAGGTGGTCCGGATCCGCACCGGCGAGACGGCCGCGGCCGCGATCTGAATTCAGCGCCCGCCGGGCCATCCATGGCCCCGGCGGGCTTGGCCCGGCGTGGTCGCAGCCGAGGTGCGACCAGCCGGGCGGGCGGTCGCACCTCCGGGCGACCGTGGCCGCCGCGGAGCGGCGGCACGCGGCGGCTCGACGGGGCATCGAGCCGAACCGCGTCGGGGCGGTTAGCACGCTGCGCGGCCTGCGGCCGCTGCGTGCGGCCCGCCTGGAGGGCGGGCTCTCGGGAGCGGGCGGCGGCCCGCCAAGTGAGGCGAGGCACGAAGCCGAGGCCTCACGTGAAGCATCCCCGCTGCGCGGCCTGCGGCCGCTGCGTGCGGCCCGCCTGGAGGGCGGGCTCTCGGGAGCGGGCGGCGGCCCGCCATCGGCTCCGGTGCCGCATCGGACGGTATCATGCCCCCATGAGGTCAGTGACGCGGAGGCGTGTTCGTCAGGGGGCGGCGGCGCTCGCCGGCGCGTGTGCGTCCGGGCGGGTGGCGAGCGCCGAAGCGGCGCCCGGCGCGGGGCAGCGGCGGAGTTGCTACGTCAACTTCGCGGAGCATCTGCTCAACGCCTACAACCCCAACATGATCTATCCCGACCTGCCGAACCGGTGGAGTGATGGATCGTGGCGCCGATTCATCGACATGATCGCCGACTTCGGCTTCACCCACTTCGAGTTCTGGCTCGTGCCGCGGCTCTTCAGCCGCGCCGGCCTGGAACAGCCCTTCGGTGAGGCGTTCACCGAGCAGATGAACGCCATCATCGCCCACGGCCACGAAAAGGGCGTGGGCGTGAAGCTGCTCGCCGCCCTCACGACCGTCGGCGACGACTGGCACACCCACTGTCCGCGCGTCCGCGAGGAATGGGACGAAGTCGTCATGCTGTGGGACCGGTGGACGAAGCGGCTGCCCGGCCTCGGCGTGGTCGGCCTTTTTCCGGGCGACCCGGGCGGCTGCTCCCGCAACGGATGCACCGCGCGCACCTTCATCGACGGCGCCCTCGAGATCGCCGGCGTGATCAAGAAAAACCAGCCGCAGGCGGAAGTCGAGATCGGCACCTGGGGCACGCCGTTCTGGGGATGGGGCACCATCGAGGGGCCACCGGGCTGGAAAGGCGAGTTCATTCCGTCCATCCAGCACTCGGCGTGGAGGTTCGACAAGCAGCGGGCCGACGAGTCGATGACGTATCTCCTCCGACGGCTCCCCGATTTCCCCGCGGACAGTTCCGTCGCGATCAATCTGGCCTTCAACGGCGACGGCGACCCCGACCAAGGCAAGGGCGAGGCGGACGCGCGGCCCTGGGCCCGCGAGATCGCCAAGACGAACCGGGTGCTCACCTGGGACTTCAGCCTCACCGAGGGCGAGAATGCGGTGATGCCGCATCACCGTTTCGGGCGGCTCTTTGCCCAGCGGAAGCGCGAGCGGGCGGCCGCGCCGTACAGCGGCGGCATCTGTTTCACCATGACCCCGCTGCTCAACCAGCTTTCGCTCCACCAGGCCGCGCGGTCGTTCATCGACCCGGATGCCGACCCGGCCGTGCTCGCCCGCAGGTTCTACGGACGGCTCTTCGGCCCCGCGGCGGAGAAGCTCGACGACCTGCTGCCGCTCTTCGAGGTCATTCCCGACTGGGGAAACTACAACACGATCGATCTGCCACGGGCCGAGTATCACGCGCGGATGAACGACGGCGTGGAACTGCTCCGGGCGGTCGCGGGCAAGGCCGACGACACCGTGCCGTTCCATCCCGCGCCGGAGGAGTATCGCCGGGAGCTCCTCTTCTTCTTCGAGTTGTTTCGCGATCTCAGCGGCGCCGCGCCGGATTTCGACGCGTTGGCGAAGCGCTACTGGCAGCGGGTCTACGCGATCTACGATCGCCTGCCCCGGCACGTCGATCCCCGCCCCCATGCCGCCACCGAGCGGCTGATCCGGTACTTCGACCCCCGGTGGACAGGCCCACGGTCCGGTCCGCTGCCCGGCAAGTGGACGAGTTGACGGGCGTCAACCGCGACCATCGGCCGGACGTGCCCCGCCCGGGCGCAGCGCCCGGCGGCGGGTGCCGTCGCTACAGGCCCGCGTCGTCCAGCGGCATGCCGCAGTGGCGGCAGTGAGGCAGGGCCAGCGGCCGGGGAGTGGGCATGTAGCCCTCGGCGCACCACGTGCGGAGTCGCGGGAAATACGAGGGCGTCGTAGCGCCCGTCGCCTGGAGCTGGCGATTCACGCACAGCTGCCCGCGTGGATCCGCGTGGAACATGCCTCCGTGAGGGGTGCACACCGGCCCGCAGGCTGGCCCCCTCACGCTCCCGTGCCATGGCGGCCGCTGGACGCCCTTGCAGTTGCAGTCGCCGCCGGGCGCCGCGTCTTCCGTGACCATGACCGTCTCCTGCGCCGGTGCTACTCGGATCGCGGGGATCGACGAGAACGCGGCGACGGTGAGGGCGGCGACGAGACCGCGACGGAAGGTGCGCACCAGTGAGGCTCCTGGACTTGCCTGCTCGGGCGAGGGGCGGGCACGCGCCCACCTCGCTGGCTGTTGTCGACGCGGCGGGTGACCGGGATTCAGCGGTCGTGTCGTCGGGTGGGGTGGTGCCGGTGGTGCCGGTCGTGGGACACGGCGGTTACCACCACCGGCGGGCGACGAGCATGGCGGCCACGATCACGACGGTGCCGATCACGTCGAGAATGGCGCCGCCGGCCATCATCGCCCGCAGCGGAATCCGGCCGGACCCGTAGACGATCGCGTTGCAGGGGCTGCTCACCGGCATCATGAAACCGAGGCTCGCCGCGAGCGTGGCGGCCAGGGCCGCCGCCAGGGGATCGACGCCGACCGTCCGGCCGAGCGCGATCACGATCGGCACGACCATGGTCGCGCTGGCGACGTTGCTCGTGAACTCGCTGGTCACGATGGCGACGAGCGTCGCCACGAGGACGAGCGCGGTGCCGGCCCACGGGCCCGGGGGGATCCAGGCCGTGATCGCCGTGCCCGCGGCGGCCGCGAGTCCCTTCGAGAAGCAGAGCTCGCCCAGGGCCAGGCCGCCGCCGTAGAGGAGCACGATGTCCCAGTCGATCCGCGCCTCGTGCCACGAGACGGCCCGGCTTCGGCGTCCGTCGGGGCCGCGGTCGCCGGGCAGGAGGAAGAGCAGGATCGCCCCGACGAGCGCCGCCACGCTCTCCGGAAGCCGGTCGCGGAGGAGCGCCGCCGGCCGGCCGTCGGGATCGAGGACGGCGATCGCCAGCCCCGGCACGATCCAGAGTGCGACGGTGATCCCGAAGGCCAGTGCCGTCGACATCTGCCCGGTGGTCCAGGGACCGAGCTTTGCCCGCTCGGCCCGCACGTATTCCTGCACACCCTCCAGCCGGTCGATGCCCGCGGGAAACAGGCGGGCCAGGACCGCCACCAGCGCGGTCGTCATGACGACGACGATCGGCAGCGTGATCGCGCACCAGCCCGGGAACGAGATGCCGGCATCGAGTTCCTTGCGGATGAACCCCAACCCGAGGAGGTTCGTGGGCGTGCCGATGGGGGTGGCACGCCCGCCGATCGAGGCCGCGAAGGCGATGCACAGCATGAGACCGGTGGCAAAGGCCGGCCCGGGGCGGCGGCCGCTCCGGGCTCCCGCCTCCTCGACGGCCGCCAGGATGCCGGTCACGATGGTCGCCATCATCGCGGCCGTCACGGTGTTCGAGATGAACGCGCTGATGAGGGCCGAGACCACCGCGACGCCGGCGAGCACCCGCACCGGCCTTTCGCCCACCCAGGGCACGGCGAGCACCGCGTAGGCCAACCGCCGGTCGAGCCGGTGGATGCGGATCGCCTCGGCGAGGAGGAACGAGCCGATGAAGAGAAAAATCAGCGGGTCGGCGAACGGCCGGAACACCTCCTTGGCCGGGGCCACGCCGAGGAGCACACAGGCCGCCGCCCCGAGGAGCGCCGTCACCGCCAGCGGCAGCGCCTCGGTGAACCAAAGGACGACGACGACGGCGACGACCGCCGCCAGCCGCTGCGCTTCGGGGGTGAGATCCATGACGGCACTGTATCGCGCCCGGCAATGAAGCGGGCGGCGGGCGATTCGTCTTCCGGAGGGCCCGGCTTCCGGCTATCGATGCCCCGTCGCCTCCACGCGGCGCCGATCGCCGCTTCGGCGAGCGGCCGCGTGCCGCTGCTCAGCGGCGGCCACGGTCGCCCGGAAGTGCGACCGTCCGGCCGGCTGGGCACACTTCAGCTGTGCCCACGCCGGCCCAAGCCCGCCGGGGCCACGGATGGCCCGGCGGGCGAGAAGCGAGCCATCACCAAGACTGGCCG
>JBJTHX010000018.1:0-3927 GCA_046094745.1 Planctomycetia bacterium | reverse complement strand
CTCGAGCGGCTCGACCCGCACTTCCCGCCGTTCGACTCGAGCCTGCTCGCGAAGCTCGACTGATTCCGAGTCCGACATGAACGGCGCCTTCCCGCTCCTCGACCTCGACGCCTGCCGGGTGCGGCAGGCCCGGCTCCGCGCGGTGATGGCGGAGCGGACGCTCGATGCGGTGGTCGTCGTGACCCCGGAGCACGTCGAAGACCTGACGGGCCACCGCTGGGACCACCGCTTCGTGGCGGCGGCCGCGGTGCTGGCCACGGGCGAGGCGCTGCTCGTCTGCCCCGACAAGCCGGTGGAGCGGGCCGCAGCCGACGAGCTCCGCCCCTTCGAAGCCAAGTGGCAAAGCACGCTCCGCAACGACCAGCGGGCCGCGGCGAGCCTGGCGCTCGGCGACTGGCTCGGCGGCCGGACGCGGCCCAGGCGGGTGGGCGTCGAATTCTCGGCCTGCCCGCCGCACGTGACGCGGCTCTTCGCATCGGCCGAACTTCACGACATCGATGCCGACCTCCTCCGGCAGCGGACGCCGGGCTTCGCGAGCCGCTCCACGAGGGCGAGCGCCCCGCACACCCGCTCCCAGGCCGCGACCTGCACGTTGGTGGGCCGGCCGTCCACGGCGATGACCCGCGCGATGTCGGCGAAGTAGCCGCGGTAGGCGGGGCCGAGGTCGAGGATGAAGAGTTCACCCGCGGCGCAGGGCCGCGGGCGGGGCGGGCCGCCGCGGACGCCGCACGCGTAATCGTTGCCGGTGCCCGTGAGCATCTCGCCGCAGGCGGCCACCGCCGCCGCCTGGAGCGCTGAGAAGACGTCGAGCTCCGAGACGCCGGGGCGGGTCATGCCGCGGGCGGTCTCGACCATCGCGCCGGCGGCCGCAAGCGCCCGGCGGAGCAGGGCCAGTTCGTCCGGATCCTTCCGCCGCCGCAGCCGGAGGAGGTCGGCGTCGATGTCGACGAGCGCGGCGGGCTCCAGGAGCCGCGTCACGTGCGGTGGGCAGGCGGCGAACTCGACGCCCACGCGGCCCGGTCGGCCGTGGCCAGCCAGCCAGTCGCCGAGCACCCGGCTCGCGGCCTCCCGCTGGTCGTTGCGGAGCGTGCTCTGCCACTTGGCCTCGTAGGCCCGGACCTCCGTGGCGGCCGCCCGTTCCACCGGCTTGTCGGGGCAGACGAGCAAGGCCTCGCCCGTCGCCAGCACCGCGGCCGCCGCCACGAAGCGGTGGTCCCAGCGGTGGCCGGTGAGGTACTGGACGTGCTCCGGCGTCACGACCACCACCGCGTCGAGCGACCGGGTTGCCATGACCGAGCACAGCCGGGCCTGCCGGGTGCGGCAGGCGTCGAGGTCGAGGAGTGGGAAGGCGCCGTTCATGTCCGTCTCGGGATCAGTCGAGCTTCGTCAGCAGGCTCGAGTCGAACGGCGGGAAGTGCGGGTCGAGCCGCTCGAGCGTCCGCCGCACGAGCCGGGCCACCACGAGATTGCGATACCACTTCTTGTCGGCCGGCACGATGTGCCAGGGGGCGTGCTCCGTGTTGCACAGCGTGAGGGCGTCGTCGTAGGCCTTCTGGAAGTCGTCCCACCGTTTCCGGTCCTCCAGGTCGTCGGGGCCGAGCTTCCACTGCTTCTTCGGGTCGTGCAGCCGGTCCTCGAGCCGCTGTCGCTGCTCCTTCTTGCTGATGTGCAGGAAGCACTTCACCAGCGTGATGCCCCCGTCGGCGAGCAGTTTCTCGAAGGCGTTGATCTGGTCGTAGCGGCCCTTCCACACCTCCTTGGGCGCGAGTTTCCGGACCCGGACGACGACCACGTCCTCGTAGTGCGAGCGGTTGAAGATGCCGATCCGGCCGTGGGCCGGCACGGCCGCGTGCACCCGCCAGAGGAAGTCGTGCGAGAGTTCGAGGGGGCTGGGCGCCTTGAAACTCTTCACGTCCAGGCACTGGGGGCTGATGCCCCCGGCGAGCATGCGGATGGTGCCGTCCTTGCCGGAGGTGTCGATCCCCTGGAGGACGACGATCACCGCCCGCTTGGCCTCCGCGAAGAGCCGGTAGGCGAGTTCGTCGAGGTGTTCGCCATGCCGGCGGGTCTCGGCCTCGGCCGCCTCGCGGTCGAGGTCCTCGTGGAAGTCGGGGTCGAAGTCGGCGAGCCGGATGTCGCGGCCCGGCGGCACCTGGAGGGGCTGGTCGGCGGATCGTCCCATGCGGCGCTCGCTCCCGGAATGGAGCGGGAGTCTAGCACATGGCGGCGGGCCGGCCCGGTGGCTGTTCAGTCCTCGGAACCGGAGTAGAACACGGCCCGCGAACTGACGGGCCGCTCGCGGCGGCGGCGCGGCCGCGGTGGCGCGATCATCCGCGACTCGAGCATGTCGAGCAGCAGTTCGCCCTCGGTGGCGGCCAGGAGCATCTCGGCCTCGACCTCGAGCACCTCATGAATCGGCCAGACCGTCGTGGCCCGGACCTGGCATTCGGTGCCGGCCACCTTCATGCAGAAGCAGGTGGAAGCGGCGGTTTCGGGACGGGCGACGGCTTTCATCGGATGGTCCTCCTTGCGGGCGGGACCGCCGGACTGACCGACGCCCGGCGGCGGTAGGAAACAGTTGCAGATCGCGTGCCAAAGCCGAAACGGCTGCCGAAGGCCCGCGCAGTCGCCGCAGTCGGCATGATCTGCGGCGGGACTGCGAGTCTGGGCAAGACACGCAGGCCGGCTTCCGTGTCGGGTTGCAAAAATTTCAGCCCGGGGAGGCGGGCTCGCCCGTGCCCGAAGCGTCCTGCGAATCGCCCGGCGCGGCGGCGCCGGCGGCGTTCCGCTCCCGTGCCTGGAGCCGGATGCGGTCGCGACTCTCGGCGGCCAGTTCGTAGGTCTCGGCCTGGACGGCCTCGGCCAACTGTTCGGCCAGCGTGCGGCCCACTTCGTAGCGGCGCCGGACGCTCTCCCGCATCTCGTTGAGGCGGCGGACGAGTTCGTCGTCGGCGTACTGCTCCTCCGCCCCGTAGCGGACGAAGAGTTCACGAAACCGGTCGAGGCCGACGTTGATCTCTGCGATCGCCCGCTCCGGGCCGTCCTCCTGGAGCGCCGCCAGGGCCCCCGCCTGGACGCGGTGGAAGAGCACGAAGGGACGGTACTGCTCGTGGGACAGCGTCCACTCCTCGTCCGGGGAGTGCTCCCGTACGAAATCCATGAACGCCAGGCTGTGGTCGGCGTCCCGGACCGCCCGCTGATACTCCCGCAGCGACAGCCAGCAGAGCCGGCGGTGATAAAACTGCACGAACTCGCGATCCGCCTCGGCGCACTGCTCCTTGGAGAGCCGGAAACCGCCTCCTTCGCGGATCACCTCGCCGACGAGATAGTCGTAGTAGGTCTCCGCACCGTGCGGCCGCAGGCCGTCCGGCCGGAGGTCGGTTTCCATCTGGAGCAGGCCCATGTCGACCCGCATTTGCAGCACCTCCCGGCCATCGCGGGCCTTCACCAGGCGGGCGTTGACCTCGCCCGGGCGGAAGGACCATTTCTGCAGGAGGGAATCGATGTCGCGGCGGATCGCCATGGTGGCTGTCCCTTGCGGGCGGATGCGGGCCTCGTCGCCCGTCAGGCGATTATATCAACCGGGTCACTCCACCGGCCCGCCGCGCAGCCGCTTCTTTTGCGAGCGGTGTTTTTTCGCCTCCAGCCGTTCGCGGATTGCAGACCGCGGTGTTCGCGTCCGCCGCCTGGCCTTCGGGGGCACGAGGGCCCGCTCCAGGATGGCGGACAGTTTCGCGAGACAGTCGGCCACGTTCCGCGGCTGCTCGCGGTGCCGCTGGCTCGTGATCAGGATGGCCCCGTCCTGCGTCAGCCGGGGCCGCTCACGCTCCAGGAGCCGGTGCCGCACGTCGACTGGCAGTTCGTGCGGTCGAGCGGGCCCGGGGGCCAGCACGTCAACCGCACCAGCAGCAAGGCGGTGCTGCGGTT
>JBJTHX010000017.1:0-5380 GCA_046094745.1 Planctomycetia bacterium | reverse complement strand
AACCGGTCGCCAGACGTCGAGGGGCTCTACCTCGCCGGCGGCTCGGCGCATCCGGGGCCGGGGATGCCCATGGTGTTGATGTCGGGCTGGATCGCGGCCGACTGCGTCGACCAGGACAAGATCGTCGCCCAGGCCGGCCCGGCCGCCCGGGCCGCGGCCGTGGCGGTGTGACGGACGTTGGCACGCGAGTCAGCCGCCGTGGGCGGTGAAAGTCTCGGCTTCGGAGGCGAGGATACGCCAACTCGCCTCGACTTCCCCCGACCCCCGGCTCGTCAACCGGCAGGTCGCGGCGGTCACCCGGAGGCTGGAGTTCAACGAGCGATGCACACCGGCGACCGCGATTCGGAACCGAAGAGGGAGGGGGGGGAACTGCCGCCCTTCTCTCGCGGGGTCTATCGCTGGTTCAGGTGGTACGTGCGGCGGTACCTGAAGCGGAACTTCCACGCCGTGCGGCTGCTGCGCGGGGAGAAAGGCGCGGACGACCGGCCCGACATCGGCGGCGAGCCGGTCGTCTTCTACTCGAACCACCCGGGCTGGTGGGATCCGCTGACGTTTCTCTTTCTCGGTGAGGTCCTCTTTCCCGGACGCATGGTCTACGGGCCGATCGATGCGGCCGCGCTGGGGAAGTACCGGTTCCTGGAGCGGATCGGCTTCCTCGGCATCGAGCCTCACAGCTGGCGCGGCGCGGCGCGGTTTTTGCGAATGGCCCGGGCCGCCGCGCGGCGCACGGACGTCATCTTCTGGATCACGGCGCAGGGCGAGTTCTCCGACCCGCGGGTGCGGCCGCTCGTGATCCGGCCCGGCGTCGGGCACGCCGTGGCCGCGATGGAGCGGGGGATCGTCGTGCCGTTGGCCGTCGAATACCCGTTCTGGAACGAGCGCTGTCCCGAGATGCTCGCCGCGTTCGGCCCCGCCCTGCGGGTGGCCGAGTTCCCGGGCCGCCCGGCCGACGAGTGGACGGCCGTGCTCGCCCGGCAGCTCGAGGCGACGCGGGATCGACTCGCCACGGCGGCCCTCGGCCGCGACCCCGCCGCCTTCACGCCGCTGCTCGCCGGCCGCGTCGGCGTCGGACCGGCCTACGACACCATCCGCCGGCTGAAGGCCTGGCTGCGGGGCGAGCGGTTCGACGCCGCGCACCGCGGCGAGGCGGGAGGCGGATCGGAATGACAGCGATCGCGATCGGCGGCCTGGCCGTCGCGGCTCTCCTGCTGGCGCTCCTGCCCGCGGTGCTCACGCTCGTGAACCTGCGGGCCTTCGGACCGCCGCCGCCGCCGCGCGGCCGCCCCGAGGTCTCCGTGCTCGTGCCCGCCCGGAACGAGGAGGCCGCGGTGGGCAGGCTGTGCCGCGACGTGCTCGCCAGCACGGGCGTCGACCTCGAGCTCGTGATCCTCGACGACGCCAGCGACGACGGCACGGCGACGGTCGTGCGCGAGATCGCGGCCGCCGATCCGCGGGTCCGGCTGGTCGCCGGGCAGCCGCTGCCGGCCGGCTGGTGCGGCAAGCAGCACGCGTGCTGGCAACTGGCACGGGCCGCGCGGCACGACAGTTGGGTGTTTCTCGACGTCGACGTGACTCCAACGCCGGATGCGATCGCGCGGGGGGTGGCCTTTCTCGACGCCTCCGGAGCGGCCCTGGGAAGCGGGTTTCCGCGGCAGCGGACGAGCTGCCTGCTCGACTGGCTGCTCCTGCCGCTCATCCACTTCATCCTGCTCGGATTCCTGCCCCTGGCCCGCAGCCGCCGCGACACCGCGCCGGGCATGGCGGCCGGCTGCGGGCAGTTTTTCGTGACGCGGCGGGCCGACTACGAGCGGGCCGGAGGACACGCGGCGATCCGGGCCTCGCTCCACGACGGCGTGAAGTTACCCCGCGCCTACCGCCGTGCGGGGCTGAAGACGGACATCTTCGATGCGACCACGATCGCGTCGTGCCGGATGTACGAGCGAAACGGCGACGTGTGGCGGGGCCTCGCCAAGAATGCCACCGAGGGCATCGGGAGCCCGGCCACGATCCTGCCCTTCACGCTCCTGCTCGCCGGCGGGCAGGTGCTGCCGTTCGCGCTGCTCGCGAGCGGGCTGGCCGCGGGCTTCGCCGGCTGGCCGCGGTGGGCGGCCACCGTCGCCCTCGCCGCCGCGGCCTGTGCCTGGCTGCCGCGGTTCCTCGCGGCGGCCCGCTTCCGGCAGAGTCTTTCGAGTGCGGTCGCCCATCCGCTCGGCGTGGCCGTCTTCCTGGCGATCCAGTGGACGGCGCTCGTGCGGAAAGGGCTCGGCCTCCAGACCGCCTGGCGGGGCCGCAGCCTCGCACCGCAGTGAGGCCGAGTCAGTCGGGCACCTGCACCGCCTGGCGGTCGCTCCGGCAGGCCAGCAGGAAGTGGATCGTGGCGGCGATGTCGAAGTTCAGCGTGCGGACGCTTCCGTCGCACATCGCGGCGAGGAAGACACCCGGGTGCGGGCCGCCGAACGCCCCTTCCAGCGGGGCCGACCACGCGACCGAGTCGCTTTCGGGCGGCCGTTGGCCGCCCCGCAGCGTGTCGGACGAGTCGCCGCCGTAGGCGGAGAGGCTGAAGCCCGGCGTCCAGCCCGACGCGTAGGCCGTCCGCGGCACGTACTTCTCGGCGCAGAAATACGTGTTCGTCGCGCCGTCGCGGATCGCCGCCGGCGGCAGCGCGCTGCCCGCGAAGACGACGCCGCCGGTGGGGGCCGTGGCCCGGGCCCAGAGCCCCGGCGGGGGTGGGTTCAACGTCTGGCCGACGACCGCCCAACCGTCGCCCGTCGTCGGCAGCGTCGAGACCGCGGCCTGCCAGCCGAAAACGGTCTGCCGATTGCCGGTCGCGTTCGCAGCCGGTGCCGGAGAGGCCCAGGCGCCGCGATTGGCCGCGTAATCCGTCATCACGACCCCGCCCGGGCCGAGCGAGGATCCGCGGCGGGATGGACATGCGAGCGCGGGAACCGGCGTCGTCGTGTCCAACGATCCGGTCTCGGCGGAGTCGTAAATGGTCTTCAGTTCCAGGAACGGCAGGATTGTGAAGCACCAGCCGCGCGGTTGTTGCCAATCGTTGCCGCTGCCGGCCAGCAGCAGCGAGTTCTGGTTCCAGCCGCCGGTCGGGAAATAGCCGATCAGCGACTTGTGCGCCTCCGCGGCCGTCGCCAACTGCTTGAGGTGGTTGCCGCACTGGGTGCGGCGGGCCGCCTCGCGGGCCGCCTGTACGGCCGGCAGGAGCAGCGCCACCATGACCGCGATGATGGCGATGACGACGAGCAGCTCGACGAGCGTGAAGCCGGCGGCACGCGGGCTTCCGAAAAGGCCGATGCGCGGCCACCGCGACTGCCGGCACACCATCGACGCAGGGATGCGGAATCGCATGGCACAACCTCCTCGATAGGCACCGGTCCGTCTGCGGACGTGAGATCCGCGCGGGATCCGCTAGCCGCCAATCCTACGCGCCGGCTGCCGCCGACCGCCACGTCCCGCGGCCACGCCGGGCGGCGTCCCGGCTGCCGCGGACCCGGGCGATCGCCTCGTCGACGGACTCCGCCACGGCCGTGAGATGGCCCATTTTGCGGCCGATGCGGGGTTCGGTCTTGCCGTACAGGTGCAGCCGCACGCCCGGCACCGCCACGGCCGCGGCCCAGTCGGGCTCGCGGGGCCGGCCGTCTCCGGCCGCGAACCAGCAGTCGCCGAGCAGGTTGGCCATCGCCGCCGGTGCGACCTGCCGCGTGGAGCCCAGCGGCAGCCCGCAGACCGCCCGCACCTGCTGCTCGAACTGGCTGGTCTCGCAGGCCTCGATCGTGAGGTGGCCGGAGTTGTGCGTCCGGGGGGCGATCTCGTTGACGAGCACGGCGCCCGACTTCGTGACGAAGAACTCGACGCAGGCCACGCCCACGACGCCGAGCGCGGCGAGGATCTCCTCCGCGACCCGGGTGGCGGTGCCGGCCACGCCGTCCGGCAGGGCCGCCGGCACGCTCGACACGTCGAGAATGTGATTGGCGTGGGTGTTGCGCGTCGGCGCGAAGGCCGCGGTCGCGCCGGCGGCGGTTCGGGCGGCGACCACGGAGATCTCGCAGTCGAAGTCGATCCAGCCTTCGAGCACGGCCTCCCGCGGGCCGTCGGGGCCCACGGCCACCGCCGTCCAGGCGGCGTCGACGTCGGCCGGTTCCACGATCTTCGCCTGCCCCTTGCCGTCGTAGCCGAAGGCCGCCGTCTTCAGGACCGCCGGCAGGCCGAGGTCGCCGACGGCGGCGTGCAGTTCGGCCTGCGAATGGACGACGCGGTGCGGCGCGCAGGGGAACCCGTGCCGCACGAGGAATGCCTTTTCGCGGGCCCGGTCCTGCGTGGTGAACAGGACGTCGGGGTGCGGCCGGACCGGCAGCCGTGTCGCGAGCAGCCGGCCCGCCGCAGCGGGCACGTTCTCGAACTCGAACGTCACCACGTCGAGGCCGGCGGCGGCCCGGGCGAGGAAGTCCGTGTCGCCGTAGTCGCCCACGTGGACGCGGTCGCAGACCCGCGCGGCCGGGCAGTCGGCCGCGTCGGACAGGGCCTCCACCCGGTAGCCCATCCGCTTCGCGGCGGCGGCGAACATAGCGCCGAGCTGTCCGCCGCCGAGGATGCCGAGCGTGGCGCCGGGGAGCAGGATGGCGGCGTCGCTGGCGGCCACGCTCACCGCTCCGAGGGCCGCGCGGACCAGCCGTTCGGATCGCCGTCGAGCCGCTCGGCGAGCACCCGCTCGGTCTGCTCCGCCCGCCAGGCGACGAGCTGCTTCCGCAGGGCCGCGTCCTCGAGGGCGAGGATGGAGACGGCCAGCAGGGCCGCGTTGGCGGCGCCGGCCGGACCGATCGCCAGCGTGCCTACCGGCACGCCCGCCGGCATCTGCACGATCGACAAAAGCGAGTCGACGCCGCGGAGCATCGACGATTCAACCGGCACGCCGAGCACCGGGAGGTGGGTCTGGGCGGCGAGCATCCCGGGCAGGTGGGCCGCCCCGCCCGCGCCGGCGATGATCACCTTCAGCCCGCGGTCGGCGGCCGTGCGGGCGTAGTCGGCGAGCTTGCCTGGCGTGCGGTGGGCCGATACGACCTCGCAGGCATGAGGCACGCCGAACTGGGTGAGGATCTGGGCCGCCCGCTCGAGCGTGGCCCAATCCGAGCGGCTGCCCATGACGACGCCGACGAGCGGGGCGGGGGAGGGGGGCACGGCGGCGTCCTGCGGGTTTGGTCGCCGCGGTAAAGGCATCGTGGCGTCCGCGGAGACGCGATCCATCTTGCTCCGCACCCGGCGGCGTTGCAAGGTTGACGGCATGGCTCGCCGACTTCCCGACGTCCTTGCGTGCGCGTGGCCGGCGGAGATGCCGGATCCGCCCCCGGCGACCGCGCAGGCCCTGGAGAGG
>JBJTHX010000016.1:0-3218 GCA_046094745.1 Planctomycetia bacterium | reverse complement strand
CGTACAGGGCGAGAGGCAGCATGATGTCTAGACGCGAAGGAAACCGTGGGCCACGCGCTGCGAACACCCCACATCGCAAAGAGCGAATAATACGCGAGGAGAAACCATCGAGTGTGGCGGAACCCGGAAACTGCTGTCGCTTCCGATGCGGGCTTTCTAACCACAGCTTCGTTGCTCATGTCGCTTTACCCGGCGAACGCGGGCGATCAGCGGCTCGCGGAAACGGCTCTCCAAAATCGACCGGCTTGTTCGCGAGTCCGCTGCATTGCCTTGTTATGGGCGAACCTTCCACTCCGAAGGATTTCAAACCACATGCGAACCTTACCGCGATCTTGCGCCAGCGGCAACCTCGGGCGGGTGAGTCGCTACCGAGCCGGCGGACCAGGCCGCCGTCGATAAGCCATCAGGGCTCGAGCTGCGAACGACCCGCCCCGCGAAACAACGCGATTCATTGGCCCGCACCCCAAGGCGCAGCATCACGGTCCGGCAGGGCGGGTTTTCCATCATGGCCCCGCGATGCCGGGCACCGTCGACACGACGCTGGCCATCGCATGCAATCAACAGATGCCATGCCATTGGACGGCGCATCCCGGCATCGCGGATGCACTCCAGTTGGGGCACGTTCACGCTGGACGCGACCTACCAATGATCGCCCGCCCGGTGAACAACTACGGACGTCGCTTCAAAACCTGAAGCTGGGACAAGCCCATAACAAGAATTCGGCGGCCGCCTGGCCGCCCTAATTTTGACTCTCTGGCCGGATAACGCGGGGCTGTTTCCGGATAAACGGCAGTGGATTCCGTCTAATTCCCGCAGCGAGCGGGGGGGTGGGACCTCGAGTTAATCACGGCAAGTCGTTCGCTGTCAACGGGTTCGAGTGCAGGAAGTTGTTTCGGACCCCGCAGTCTCCGGCAGATTTAGGCTGCCATTCGTAAGGCGTTTCGGCCGGATACGAACGAAACGCCTCGCGGACTCCTGGGCACGGCGCCACGAAAACCGCCTCTTGACAGAATGTGTACGGGCGTTCACATTCTCGTGACACCGCTGGGGAGCCGCGTTTATGAGTTCGCTCGCTGTCCACCATGCACGGCCAATCGCCGCTGCACCGCAGCTTGGCATCGCCCAGCCCCAGAGCCCGCGGCTGCTCGACCTCGTGCGATCTCGCCTTCGCACACTGCATTACTCGAAGCGTACCGAAGAGGTCTACATCGGCTGGATCGTGCGCTTCATCCGCTTCCACGACATGCAACACCCGGCCACCCTCGGCGGGCCCGACGTGGAGCGGTTTCTCTCGTTTCTGGCGACCCAGCGGCACGTGGCCTCCAGCACCCAAAACCAGGCCTTCGCGGCCATTCTCTTTCTCTACAAGCACATCCTCGACCGCGAGCTGCCGTCGCTGAACGCCGTGCGGGCCAAGCGGCCGGAGCGGCTGCCGGTGGTCTTGAGCCGCGACGAGGTTCGCCGGGTGATCAAGGAACTGCCCCGCGACCCGATGGCCCTGATGGTCGAACTGCTCTACGGCACCGGAATGCGGGTCCTCGAATGCTGCCGGCTCCGCGTCAAGGATCTCGACTTCGACCGCAACCAGATCGCCGTCCGCGAGGGGAAGGGGGACAAGGACCGGATGGTGCCCCTCCCGGCGAGCCTCGCCAAGAGGCTTTCCGAGCAGGTGCATCGCGTCACGCGGCTGCACGAGGAAGACCTGGCGGCGGGGCTCGGGAGCGTGTGGATGCCGTCGGCTCTGGCCACGAAATACCCGCGGGCCGCGCGCGAGACAGGCTGGCAGTACGTGTTTCCCTCCACGCGGCTCAGTGTCGACCCGAGGACGGCCGACGGCATCCGTCGCCGGCACCACGTCGATGAATCATCCTTGCAGAAGGCCGTGCGGCGGGCGGCCGCGCGGGCCGGCATCCGCAAGAAGGTGGCCTGCCACGCCTTTCGACACAGCTTCGCCACGCACCTGCTGGAATCGGGGGCCGACATTCGCACCGTTCAAGACCTGCTCGGCCACGCCGACGTCTCCACGACGCAGATCTACACGCATGTGCTGCAGCGGGGCGCCTGCGGCGTCGTCAGCCCGCTCGATCGCCTGTAAGAGACGGACGGGCGGCGGCCGAAGGCTAACCACGTCGCTTCTTCGCTCAGCCGCGCAGCCACTCGTCGCGGTGCCGGGCCACGAAGTCGTCGTCGTTGAGATGCGGATACGCCCGCTGCACGCGGTCGATCTCGGCAAGCTGCCCCGGGCCGAGGCCTTCCCTTTCGTCGAGGCACCAGATGCCCTCGAGCAGGCCCTGCCGCCGGAGCACCTCATGGAGCCCAGCGATGCAGCCGTGGAACGCGTTGGCCGCGTCGAAGAACGCGGCATTGGAGTCGGTCACCTCCGCGGCCAGCCGCATCAGGTCCGGCGAGGCCGGCTCGCGGTGGCACCGCTCGAGCAGTTCGACGGCCCGCTTCGTCCATACCGACCAGTGGCCGAGCAGGCCGCCCGCATACCGCCAGTCGCGGCCGGCGAAGCGGTGCGGAGTGACGAGGTCGGCCACGATCGCGTCGTCGTTGCCCGTGTAGAGCGCGATGTCGTCGCGGCCGCTTTCGGCCACCGCCCGCACGACGTCGAGCGACTGGTAGCGGTTGAAGGCCGCCACCTTGATCGCCACGACCGACTCGATCTCGACGAACCGCTGCCAGAACGAATACGGCAGCACGCGGCCGCCGACGGCCGGCTGCAGGTAGAAGCCCACGATCGGCAGCGCCTGGCCGACGGCCCGGGCATGGGCGACGAGTTCGTCTTCCGAAGCGCGGGGCAGGGCGGCCAGGCTCAAGAGCCCGGCGTGGTAGCCGAGCCGGCGAAGTGTTTCCGCCTCGGCCACGGCCTGCGGCGTCGCGCCGCAGATGCCGCCGATCCGCACCAGTGGCCGGCCCGCCCGATCCATCTCCTCCCTGGCCAGCGCCAGCACCGGCTCGAAGAGGCCGACCTGCGGATCGCGGATCGCGAACTGCGTGGTGTGCACGCCGACGGCGAGGCCACCGGCGCCCGAGGCGATGTAGTAGCGGGAGAGGGCCCGCTGCCGCCGCTCGTCGAGCCGCCGCGCCGCATCGAGCGCCAGCGGATGGGCCGGGATCGCCAGGCCGGAGCGGAGCGCCGACCGAAAATCAAAACTTGCCATCGCGGGCCTCGAAGTGCGTGGGTTTGCCGAGCGAGCCGCCACCGGCGCGGACCC
>JBJTHX010000015.1:0-6807 GCA_046094745.1 Planctomycetia bacterium | reverse complement strand
GCCCAGACCCGCCCGCCGGCGCGGATTCTCGTCGTCGACAACGCCAGCCGCGATGACACGGTCGCCGTCGCCGAGGCGGCGATCGCCGTCGACACGCGGCTGCGCGGTCTGGCCGAGGTGCGGCGGCTGGCGACGAACCTGGGCTTCGCCGCGGCGAACAACCTGGGGATCGCCGCCGCCACCACGCCGTTGGTCGCCCTGCTCAACCCCGACGCGTTTCCCGAGCCCGACTGGCTCGAGCGACTCGTCGCCGCCGCGGCCGCGCACCCGGAGGCGGCCGCGTTCGGGTCGCGGCAGATGGTGGACGGCCGTCCGGGGATCGTCGACGGGCTCGGCGATTGCTGCCACGTCGGCGGCCTCGTCTGGCGGAGCGGCCACGGGCGGCAGCTGGCCGCCGGCGATCTCCGGCATAGGGAGATCTTCTCCCCCTGTGCCGCCGCGGCCCTCTACCGCACCGCCGCCGTCCGCGGCGTCGGCGGTCTCGACGAGACCTTCTTTTGCTACGTCGAGGACGTCGACCTGGGCTTCCGCCTCCGGCTCGCCGGCCATACGGCTCGCCTCGTGCCGGATGCGGTGGTGCACCACGTCGGTGGCGGCAGTGCATCCGACCCCGGGCGGCGGACCGCGCAGTTCCTGGGGCACCGCAACCTCGTCTGGTCGTACGTGAAGAACATGCCCACGCCGCTGCTGGTGGCGTTTTTGCCGATCCACCTGCTGCAGACTATTCTCGCAGGAGTGGCGGTGGCCTGCCGGGGCCAGGCCGGCGGTTTCGTCCGCGCAAAGTTGGCGGCGGTCCGCGGGCTGCCCCGCGCCTGGCGGCAGCGCCGGGCCGTCCAGGCGGCTCGGACGGCGTCCACCGCCGCGATCCTCCGCGTCCTCGACACGAGCCTGTTCGTCCGCCGCTAGCGGTGCCGCCATGTCTGCCCCAGCGCACGTTCTCGAGCCCGTGACGGTGGTGATCGTCAACTACAACGCGGGCGGGCTGCTCGGCGACTGCCTGGCCGCCGCGATCGATCAGTGCCGGCAGGTGATCCTCGTCGACAACGCCTCGGCGGCCGAACCGCTCGACGCCGTGCTGGGCCGGTTCGCGGCCGAACCCCGCCTGGAGGTGGTCCGCTCGGCCGTCAACCGGGGCTTCGCCGCCGGATGCAATCTGGGCCTCGCGCAGGCCCGCGAGCCGATCGTTCTATTCCTCAATCCCGACTGCATCCTCGCCGCGGGGGCCGTCGCGGCGCTCGTGGCGGCCATCCGGTCGGCGCCGCGGGTGGGCATGGTCGGCGGCCTGCTCACCGACGTCGCCGGTCGGGAACAGGGTGGCTCGCGACGGGCGGTGCCCACGCCCTGGCGGTCGTTCGTCCGCGCCTTTGGACTGTCCAGGTTCGCGAACCGTTGGCCGCGGCTCTTTACGGACTACGACCTGCATCGCCACCCGCTGCCGCCGGGCCCGACCGAGGTCGAGGCCGTATCCGGTGCCTGCACGATGGTCACGCGGGACGCGATCGACGCGATCGGCGGCTGGGACGATGGCTATTTCCTGCACTGTGAAGACCTCGACCTGTGCATGCGGTTCCGGGCCGGGGGCTGGCGGATCCTGTTCGTGCCCGCGGCCCGTGCCGTCCACCACCGCGGCCAGTGCGGTCGGACGCGGCCCCTGTTCGTGGAGTGGCACAAGCATGCGGGCATGGTCCGCTTCTACCGCCGGCACTTCCGCCACCAATATCCGATCGGCCTCATGGCCCTCGTGACCTGCGGCGTGTGGCTGCGGTTTGCCGCGATCGCCGCGCGGCTCTTGGTCGGCCGGCTCGGGCGGGCCGCTGCGGCGGCTGTCAGCTGGATCGCCCACGGGTGGCGGTCGCCGCGGTGCGCCGCGGCGGCCGCCGCGCGGTCGACGGGTTTCGCGCTCGTCGAGGTGATCGTCGTCGTGGCGATCCTCGGCACACTGATCGCGCTGCTACTGCCGGCCGTGCAGCGGGCCCGGGAGGCGGCCCGGCAGACGTCCTGCAGGAACAACCTCCGCAACATGGGGGTCGGGATGGCGAATCACGAGACGGCCCGCCGGCGGTTTCCGCTCGGCTGCGACCATCTCACGAACCGAGACCATGCCTGGTCGTCCTTGATCCTGCCGTACGTCGAGGAGGTGAACCTGGCGGCCAAGATCGACTACAGCAAGCCGTGGGACGACATGCCGGCGGACGGATCGCCCGGCAATCGGACGGCGGCGAATCAGATCGTGCCCCTGTACGTCTGCCCGGCGGGGATCATCTCGTATCCGGGCAAGCAGGACTATTTCGGTGTCGCGGGGATCGGGATGGGGGCGGCGGGCGTGCCGACCCCGGACTATGATCCCGGGCCGGTGGCGACGCGGATCGCGCAGCCGCAGTGGGCGACGTGCGGCATGCTGTACCACAGCGACGCCGCCAACCCGCACGGAGTGCGGGCCGCATCCGTGACCGACGGGCTGAGTCGCACGCTCATGACGTCGGAGTCGACCGACCAGGGAGTGTGGCCGAGCGAGCTCCAGAATCCGGAACTGGCGAGCGCTTTCGGCCGGTGGGCGACGTCGTCGAGCTACCTGCTCAACAAGCAGGTCGTCAACGACCATCGCGGGGAGGCGTTTTTCAGTAATCACCCCGGCATCCTCTTCGCCCTGTTCGCCGACGGGCATGTGGCCGCATTGGAAGACGCGATCGAGCCCGAGGTGTTGACCGCCATTTCAACGCGAAACGGCGGGGAAATTGCCACTTTTCGCTGACCGCATCGGCTCGCACCGGCGATTCGTTTGCATCGAATGGGGCGGATGGGTAAGTTGTGAGGGCCGGGGTTTGAGTTCGTGTTCCGCGGTTTGAACACGGCCCGCGCGGTGACATCCTGTCGAACACGTGCCCATTGCCACTTCATGGAGTGAATCAGCCATGCGTCAATTCCTGAATCGTCGATTCGCGGCCGCCGTGTTGACGGTCGTCGCTCTTGCCGCCTTCTCCGCGCCGGCGTTCGCCGGCGGTGGTGGTGGTGGCTCGAAGTCGAAGGTCAACGTCCGCGTCAAGAACTTCACGCTCAATCCCGTGGCCGTCGCCGTGGCCAACAAGAACGCGTCCGCGTTCCGTGGCCTCAATCCCGACCAGGTCACCCAGTTCAAGGTCAACAAGGGCACCTTCGTGGTCAAAGACCCGCGCGAGTCGGCGTCGTTCAACACCGGCAGCCGCAAGACGGTCTACATCGCGATCACCGAGATCGGCATCGAAGACACGACCACCCGTTTCTGAACACGGACCGGGGAATGCCGGCCTCCGCGTGCCGCCCGAGCGGAACTGACGGTTTTGCGGCGGCGGCGGCGGCCGTCGCCGCGGCCGTCCTGGTTGCGGCACCCTGGCTCCGACAGGAACTCGCCGTCACGGCTGTCGCCAGCGTGGCGTCCGCCTTGCTTCTCGTGCCGGCGATCCGCGGCTGGGCGGGAGAGGTGGCCTGCCTCCTCGCGGCCACGCTCACCGTCGCGATCACGTTTCACTGGTTGCCCGTGACGCTCGCCGGCGTCATGGAGACGAGTCGGGCCATCGGCTTCGCCTTCGCGGTGCCCATCGTGGCCTGGGACGCCCTGCGGCTCGCGGTGCCGTTGTGGTGCGCGGCCCGGCTGGTCCGCGATCCCCGCGACGCCTGGCTGCCGGCGGCGCTCGCCGCCGTGGTCGCCGAGGTCGCCCTGCCGAGCGTGTTTCCCTGGAAGATCGGCTCGACCATGGCCGCCTGGCCGCTGACCGTGCAGGCGGTCGATCTGTTCGGCGCGGAATGGTCGACGTTCGTCCTCTTCGCCCACGCCGGCCTGCTGGTCGCCCTCGTCGTGACCGCCGATCTGTGGCTCCGCCGCCGGCAGGATCCCGCAGCGGCCCGGCCGGGCCGGACGTGGACGGCGGCCGCGATCGCGGCGGCCGGCATCGTGGGGGCGAACGCCGCCTACGGCTGGGGGGCGATGTCGGCCTGGACGGCCGCCATCGAATCCGCGCCGCGGCTCCGCGTGGCCGTCGTGCAGGCGGATCCTGCGGCGGATGAACCGCTGCTCGGACTGCAGCGGCTCACCCGCGCGGCCTGTGCGGCCGACGCCTGCGACCTCGTCTGCTGGCCCGAGTGCAGCGGCGGATCCTACGCGTCGTGCCTGGAGACGTTCGCCGACGCCGACCTGCTGAGGCGGCACTCCCGGCCACCGTGGCGGGGCGTCCGGCCGCTCGACGAAGGCACCTGCCCGCTCCTCTTCGGCGGCCAGGTTTACGAGGGATTGCCGGAGAAGCCCCGCGCGTTGTTCCAGGCGGCGATCCTCATGGAGCCGTCCGGGGCGGTCGCGGGCGCCTACCACAAGCGGCACCTGATGCCGTTCGGGGAGTACGTGCCGTGGGCCGCGCAGTTCCCCGAACTGCGGCTCTCCTTCCCGCGGGCGGAGAACTACAGCACGGGCAGCGAGGCGACGGTGCTCGTGGCCGGCCCGGCCCGGATCGGCCCGCTGTTGTGCTACGAGGACATGCTGCCAACGGCGGCAGCGACGCTCGTCCGCAACTCCGCCAACCTCCTCGTGTCGCTCGTCAACAGCGCGTCTTTCACCGCGCCGGTGACGCTCTCCCAGCACCGCCTGCTGGCCCAGCTGCGGGCCGTGGAGAACCGCCGCAGTCTGGTCCGCTGTGCGGCGACGGGCGAGACCTGCGTCGTGTCGCCGCTCGGCGTCGTCGTCGCCCGCCTGCCGCTCCATGCCGAGGACGTACTCGTCGCCGACGTGCCCCTCGTGGAGACGCTGACGCCCGCCACGCGGGCCGCCGGGGCGTTTCCGCTGGCCTGCGGGGCCGGGCTGGCGGTCCTCGTCCTGCGGCGCTGGCGGGCCGCCCGCGGAGGATCGACCACGTGACGCCCGCCGGTTCCGTATCCACCGATCACGCCGCGCCGGCCGGGTCGGCGGCTGCTTCCGCTTCATGCGGCTGGGGAGCGATCGCGATCGTCGCGTGGCTCGGCCTCCTGCTCGTGGGGCTGAACGTCGTCCACGACCCGACGGTGCACGACAAGACGCTCGTGCCCCGGCTGCACGCGCTCGTGATCGTGATGCTGGCCGCGATGCCGACGCTGGTCCTGCCGCGGGTCGCGGGGCGGATCGACCGGAGCGTGCTGCGGGAGCCGGTGATCCTCTGCGCCATCGGCTACGCCGCCTGCACGGCCGCGTCGCTGCTGGTCACCGTCAACCCGACCGCCGGGCTGATCGACCTGGTCCGCACCGGCGCGGTGGCGCTCGTGCTCGTCGTGGCCTGCCTCCTCCTGCCGCTCGTGCCGCGGTGGCCCGACCAGCTGCTGCGGTGGCTCGTGGTCGGCGCGCTCGTGACCGCCACGCTGGGCTGGGTGGAACTCGGCACGCGGCACGGCGTCGGCCTGCATCCGCGCCGGATGATCGAGGACGTCTCGGGACGCATGGGCAACGTCAACCTGCTGTCCGGCTACCTGGTCGAGGTGCTGCCCGGCTGCCTCGCCGCCGCCTGCCTGCTCCGTGGGCCCTGGCGGCTGCTCGGTATCGTCGCGTCCACCGCTGCGCTCGGGCTCGTCGTGCTGCTGCAGTCGCGGTCGGCCTGGGTGGGGCTCGTGGCCGGCGCGGCCGTGGCGGCGGCGATGGCCTGGGTGTGGCGGCGGCCGCTCGGGCTCGGGCCGCGGTTCGGCCGCCTGCTCGCGGCCGGCGGCCTGGTCGCGGTCTGTGGCGTCGCCGGCTGGGCATGGTTCGCGGGGCCGGACGACCCGGTCGCGGCGCGGCTGCGGAGCCTCGTCGCCGCCCGCGACGCGGACGGCCGCCTGAGCGACGGCGGACGGACGATGATCTGGCGGCTCACCGCCCGCATGATTGCGGACCATCCGCTCGCCGGCGTCGGGGCGGGCAACTTCCCGCTCCGCCTCCCCGAATACCACGCCGCGCCGGAAGCCGACATGGCCGCGCTGCACACCGACACCTGGTCGCGGCCCCACAACGACTTCCTGCAGGTCGCCGCGGAGAAGGGGCTGCCGGGCCTGGCGGTCTTCGCGGGCATGTTCACCGCGGCGCTTGCGTCCATCGTCGCGACCATGCGACGGCCGGCGTCCGTTCGCGACGGCCGGCTGGCCGGCTTTCTCGGGATGGCGGTCGTGTCGTACCTGGCCTTTTCCTGCTTCGACTTTCCGCTCGAGCGGGTCAGCCATCAGGTGACCCTCGCCGTGCTGCTCGCCGCCGCGACCGTGCTTCGGCGACAGGCGGTGCCGGCGGCCGATTCGACCGCGAGCACCGCGATGGCGGCCGCAGTCGCCGCCGCCGCCCTGTGCCTGACCGGCGCGGCCGCCTGGACGACCGCCGCGCTCGAGCAGGAGCGGTCCGCCGTCGCGGCCCGCGCGGCGGTCCAGTCCGGCAGGTTCGACGACGCGGTGAACCTTGCCCGCCGGGCCACGACGCCGTGGCGCACGCTCGACGCGCTGGGCGTGCCGGTCGCGTACTACGAGGGCGTGGCCCTCATGCAGTTGGGCGACCCCGTCGCGGCGACCGCCTGCCTGGAGCGGGCCCGCCGCGACCATCCCGGCCGCTTCGCCGTCCTCAACAACCTCGGGATCCTGTACGCGACCGCCGGCCGCACCGACGAGGCGATCGAGTGTTTCACGGCCGCGGTCACGCTGTTTCCGCACCGGCCGGAGGGCTTCGTCAACCTCGCCGGCTGCTACCTCGACGCCGATCGGCCCGGCGACGCGGTCGATCTGCTCGAGCGGGTTCCCGAGTCGCAGCGGACCGCGGTGATGCAGGAGCATCTCGACCGCGGCCGCGCGATGCTCGGC
>JBJTHX010000014.1:0-3173 GCA_046094745.1 Planctomycetia bacterium | reverse complement strand
CCCGCGCTGCCGACGGCCGTCATCCAGGGGGGCACCATTCCGCCGGGCTGGCAACCGCAACCGATCGCCTACCAGGGGGTGGGGCCCGACGGCCGGGTGATCACGCAATACTTCGCGCCCACCTACACCTTCACGTACCAGTCGGGCCCGCCCGTCCTCGCCGTGCCCCAGGCACCCGCCGTCAACCGGCGCCAGGTTCCGGTCTATCGCGGACCCCAGCCCTATGGCACCGCTCCCGCGGCGTACGCGCCCGGATGGAACTCCCAGCCGCAGGCTGCCGCGCCGGTCACGGTCCCACCGCCGTCCACCGTGGCCCGCTACGCGCCGCCACCTCCGCCGCCCATGCAGCCACCGGGCCCCACCCCCTGGTAGGCGATCGGTTGCGGTTGCCAGCCCGGCGGAATGGTGCCCCCCTGGATGACGGCCGTCGGCAGCGCGGGAGCCTGCCAGTAGGGCACGCCGGAGGTCGCGGGCTTGCCGTTGGCGGTGGCGCCGCCGGTGGCCCAGGCGCTCACTTTGGCCGCGTCGGCCGCCGGGGTCGTCTGCGCGATCGCCGCGGACGACCAGGCCAGGGCCGCCAATGCGATCGCGATTTCTCGGCCGTGACGCCGCACGCCTGCCGCCCTCCGGTTTCGGGGCGCGGGCTTGTACCATTCCCGCGACCGCCTCTGCCATCGGAATCCGACCGATTGCCGATGGAGTTCCATGCGGCGGTGCGGCATGCCTTGCCGGGCCGCTGCCGCCTGGGTGAACTGGGGGGAATGACGAACATGCGCGCAGCCAAAAGCCTGGTTCCCCTGATCCGGCTGGCGATGCTGGCGGCCTGTCCGGCCGTAACGGTGGCCGCCGCCGACATCGCCGTCGCGCCACTGGAAGCCACGGCGCGGCGGGCGGGCCTGCGGGTGCTCGCGTCGGACCACCTGGTGCTCGCGACCGACCGACCGCCACGGGACGGCGATGGCGTCGAGGACCTGCCGCGGTTCTTCGACGAGGCGTTCCTCGCCTGGTGCGGTCACTACGGGATCGACCCGGCATCCGTGCGCGACTGGCAGACGTTCGGCTGCCTGGTCGTGGACCGCGAGCGATTCCGGGCCGCCGGACTCCTGCCGGCGACGATTCCCGAGTTCACCAACGGGTTTTGCGACCGCAACCGCTTCTGGATGATGGACCAGTCGAACCCGGCCTACCGCCGTCACCTGCTCCTGCACGAGGGCGTGCATGCCTTCACGCTGACCATCCGCGGGCTCGACGCGCCGGAGTGGTACACCGAGGGCATCGCCGAGTTCCTCGCGACGCATCGACTCGAGCGGGGCGCCGACGGCCGCGAGCACGTGGTCCTCGCTCCGCTTCCCCAGCGGCCGGGCGACGTCGAGCAACTCGGGCGGATCGAGACGCTGCGGTCCACGCGCCGCCCCCCGGCACTGGCCGAGGTGATGGCCGCGACCCGCAAGGGCCATCGCGACATCTCGGCCTACGCCGCCGACTGGGCGGCGGTGACGTTCCTCGCGCGACATCCCGCGTTCGCCCGGCAGTTCGCGGCCGCCGAACGCGGCCCGCTCGACGCCGAGTTCAACAGCCGCCTCGCGTCCCAGCCCGGCTGGAACGAGGCACTCGCCGCCCGCGAGTTCGCCTTCTTCGCCTCCGAGGTCGACTACGGCTGGGACTTCGCCCGCGCGGCGGTGGACTGGTCGCCGGGCCGGCCGCTCGTCGTGCCGACGCGGGTCACGGTGGACGCCGCCCGCGGCTGGCAGAACACCGGCCTGTCGCTGGCGCAGGGTGGCCGCTGCCGGATCGCCGCCGGCGGCCGCGTGCGCCTGGATGAGCCGCCGCAGCAGGGGGCCGCCGTGCCGATCGAAAGCGAGGCCGACGGCATCACGCTCCGCTGGTACCGCGGCCACCCCGCGGGCCGCCTACTCGCCGCCCAGTGGGTCGAGCAGGGCGACGGCCGGGCCGGCTTCGTCGTCCTGGCCGCGGGCGCCGCCGCGGAACTCACGGCCGCGGTCGCCGGCCCGGTCTACCTCACGGTGAACGACGCTCCCCGCGACCGCGCCGACAACGCGGGCGGCTACACCGTGGACCTCATGCCCCCGTGAGTCGCCGCCGGAGCGGCCCTCACGAGGCGTGGACGGCGAACTCGCCCGCGGTGGTGCTCGGCAGGTTGGTCTGGCCGGTGAGCCACAGATCCACCGACCGGGCGCACTCACGGCCCTCGTGGATCGCCCACACGACGAGCGACTGGCCGCGGCGGATGTCGCCCGCGGTGAACACGCCCGCGCGGCTGGTCATATAGTCGGCCCCTGCCTTGACGTTGCCCCGCGGGTCGAGCTCCAGGCCGAGGTCGGCGATTGGCCCGTGTTTTTCCGGCCCCACGAAGCCCATGGCGAGCAAGGCGAGCTGGCAGGGCCACTCCTCCTCCGTGCCCGGCAGTTCGCGGAACTTCTGCTGGCCCGAGGCGGCGTCGGTGTACCACTCGATGCGGACGGTCTTCAGCGCCCGAAGCTTCCCTGCGGCATCGCCCAGGAACTCCTTCGTGAGGATCCCGAACTCGCGGCGGCAGCCTTCCTCGTGCGAGGAACTCGTCCGCATCATCTGCGGCCACAGTGGCCAGGGCGTGTTCGCCGGTCGCTCGTGACGCCGCGGATACTTGCCGAGATCCGGCGGCTGCGGCAGAAGCTCGAACTGCGTGAGGCTCCGGCAGCCCTGGCGGTTGCTCGTGCCGTCGCAGTCGCTGCCCGTGTCGCCGCCGCCGATCACGATCACGTCCTTGCCGGCCGCGGAAATCTGCCCCGGCACCTCGTCGCCGGCGTTCCGTTTGTTCTGCTGCGGCAGGAACTCCATCGCGTAGTGCACGCCGGCAAGCTCGCGGCCCGGGATCGGCAGGTCGCGGCCGAGCGTGGCGCCGCCGGTGAGGACGACGGCGTCGTACTCCTCGACGAGCTGCTGCGTGCCGATGTCCACGCCGACGTTGACGCCGCAGCGGAACTCGACCCCCTCCTCCCGCATCTGCTCGACCCGCCGCCAGACCCGCCACTTCTCGAGCTTGAAGTCGGGGATGCCGTACATCAAGAGCCCGCCGGGCCGGTCCGCCCGCTCGAAGAGCGTGACGTGGTGGCCCGCGCGATTGAGCTGCTGCGCGCAGGCCAGGCCTGCCGGCCCGCTGCCCACCACCGCCA
>JBJTHX010000013.1:0-4114 GCA_046094745.1 Planctomycetia bacterium | reverse complement strand
GGCCCGGCCGCGCCCCCCACCCGGGGCGTCGCGCACCGGGTTCGGGCTGCGCTTCGCCATCCGGGCTGCGCTGCCCCCCCCCCCCCGCGCGGGGGCCGGGCCCGCCCCTCCCGGGTGCGCTGATGTATCCGCTGCGAAGCCCTTTCGGGGGTGGTGAGGGAGTTCCTGCGGCCCGAAATGGCCTAGGGCGGGCCTCCGTATTGTGAAATACTCCGCCGGGGCCGGTGCGGCCCGGCGGAGTGTTCCATGCGCGTTTTCCTCTCGGCCGGCGAGCCCTCCGGCGACCACCATGCGGCGCTGCTCGTGCAGGCGCTGCGGGCGGCGCGGCCCGACGTGGAGTGCGTCGGCCTCGGCGGGCCGCACATGGAGGCTGCCGGCTGCCGGCTCGTGGCCGACCTGACGCAACTGGCGGTCATGTGGTTCCTGCGGGTCATCGTCAACATCCACCGCTTCGTCGACCTGGCCCGGCGGGCCGAGCGGAGCTTCCTCGACGCGCGGCCGGACGTCTGCGTGCTCGTCGACTTCCCCGGCTTCCACTGGTGGCTCGCCTGGCGGGCGAAGCGGCACGGTATCCCGGTGGTCTTCTACTGCCCGCCGCAGGTCTGGGCCTGGGCCCAGTGGCGGGTCCGGAAGATGCGCCGGCTCGTCGACCACGTGCTCTCCGCGCTGCCCTTCGAGCACGAGTGGTTCGCGGCCCAGGGCCTGCGGAGCACGCTCGTCGGCCACCCGTTCTTCGACGAACTCGAGCCGGTCGCGAGCGGCGATCGCGTCGCGGCAACGCCCCTGGTGCTGCTCCTGCCGGGCTCGCGCGGCCAGGAGATCGAGAGCGTGCTGGGCTCGCTCCTCCGGGCGGCGGCCACGATCCGCGGCCGGGTCGCCGGCTGCCGGCTGGCCATCGGCGCGCTGCACGAGCGTCATGCCCGGCTGATCGAGGCGAAGCTCGCTGCCGATCCCGCGGCCCGGGGCCTCGGCATCGAGGTGCACGCGGGACGAACCAGGCACCTGATCGGGCGGGCCACGTCGGCCATCGCCTGCTCGGGCTCCGTGTCGCTCGAACTCCTGGCCGCCCGGGTGCCGACGGTGATCGTCTACCGGATCGGCGGCCTGGCCTACGTCGTGCAGAGTTGGTTTCGCAACGCGCGGTTCATCACGCTGGTGAACCTGCTCGCCAGCTGCGCCCCCGTCGGCCCCGTCGCCCCCGTCGGCTGGCCGCCCGCCGCGGTGCCACCGGCCGATCCCGAGGCGGTCTATCCCGAATACCTGGCCGTGCAGGATCCGGCCGACCGGGCCGCGGCCCACGTGGTCGAGTGGCTCGTCGACCCCGCCGCCAGGCGGCAGGTGACCGCGCGGATCGAGGCCGTCGCCACGGCCGTCGTCCAAGGCGGGTCGGCCGCCCGGGCCGCCGCGGCGGTGCTCGAGATCGCCCGGCCAAGCGGCCAGGATGTTTCGCACCTGCGGCAGGCGGCCTAGCAGGCCGCGGTCGCTTGCCCGGCCGGCACCGGCGGCTGGATGATGTCGGCGAGAGAACACACCGGCACGAGGGACCACACGCATGCTGCTCGCCGAACCGCAGGAATCGGGTGCCGACTGGCGGTTCGAACTGTTCGGCGTCCGCGTCCGCGTCTCGGTCTGGTTCTGGCTGGCGGCGGCCCTGCTTGGTTGGAACGTCTGCCAGTCGTTCTCGGGCGGCGACCAGCGGACGCTCCTGCAGATGCTCGTGATCTGGATCGGCGTGGTCTTCGTGTCGATCCTGGTCCATGAGTTCGGCCATGCCCTGGCCTACCGGTTCTTCGGCCAGGGGGCCCACGTCGTGCTCTACCACTTCGGCGGCCTCGCGATCCCGGAGGCATGGGGACGCCGAACGCACCTGCGGCCGCTCCAGCGGCTGCTGGTCTCGGCGGCCGGCCCGGCCGCCCAGTTGCTGCTCGCGGCGGCGGTCGTGTTCGCACTGAAGGCCGCGGGCATGGCGGTGCCGTTTCCACTCGAGGACCTCGGCCGGCGGCTGGGGCTCTTCAGCGGGCGCGACTTCAGTTCCCCATTCACGTTCGCAGCCTGTGAATTTCTTCTGTTCGTGAACATCTTCTGGCCGCTCTTGAATCTCGTGCCGGTGCCGCCGCTCGACGGCGGTCAGATCGTCCGCGAGGGGCTGCTCGCGGCCCACGTGAGCGATGCCCACCGGATCGCCGGCATCGTCGGCGTGCTGGCGGGCGGCGCCGTGGCCTGGTGGGGCTACACGCGGCACGAGCCGTACCTGGCGATCATGTTCGCGATGCTCGCGGCCTCCTGCTTCCAGTCGCTCTCGGCGGGTTCACCGCCGTGGCGGCGCTGGAATTGACCCGCGGCGGCACCATGGCCGACCGGTTCGTCGTCCTCGGGGCGAGCAACGTGTCACGGGGCCTGGCCCGGCTGGCCGCCATGCTCCGCGCCCGGGCCGGCGGAACGGTCGACCTGTTCCTGGCGGCGGGGCACGGCCGCGGCTATGGCGTCAACACCCGCGTGGTCTGGCGTCGACTCCCGTCGATTCTCGCCTCCGGACTGTGGCGGGCACTCGACCGGGAGGCCGCCGCGGCACCGGCGGCGCTGGTCACCGACGTGGGGAACGAGCTGCTCTACGGCCTCGGCGTCACGGCGGTGGCGACGGCGGTCCGCGAGGCGGTGGAGCGGCTCCGCGACCGCGGCGGCCGCGTGGCGATCACGGGCCTGCCGCTCGCGAGCATCGCCGGCGTGGGCGCGGCCCGCTACCGCCTCATGCGGACGGTCTACGTGCCCGGCTGCCAACTCGCCCTGGGTGAACTCCGGGAGGCGGCCCGCTGGCTGGACGACGAACTGCGAGCGATCGCCGCCGACACGGGCAGCACGTTCCTCGAGCAACCCGGCGAGTGGTACGGTTTCGACGCGATCCACCTCGAGCGGCGGCGGCTCGACGACCTCTGGCAGGTGGTGGGCGACGCCTGGGGGCTGCCGGAAGCGGGCCGTCGGACGCGGGCCAGTTTCGCCGAGTGGGCGACGCTCGGCGCACGGGCCGCCGAAGTGCGGTCACTCGCCGGGCTGACGCTCTTCACGCGGCAGCCGGTCGTCGCGCGGAGCGGGCTGCGGGTGTGGATGTACTGAGCGGCGGGGGCGTGGCCGTTCATTTGCCCAACCTGGTTTTGGATCGAGGAGGTGCGCGCGCGATCACAGCACAGGCAGGCTTGGCAGCGGCGGCCGGGCGGCGGTCGTGGCGGCGAGGTTGCCAACGAGCCGCGTGCAGATCGCCTCGAGATAGGGCCGGGCGGCGGGGTCGTCGTAGTTGGCCGCGGTCTTCCCGGCGTCGCCGTGCTCGCGGATCGGGATCTGGATCGGCACCTCACCGAGGAACGGGATGTCCATCTCCTGCGCCGTGCGCCGGGCGCCGCCCGAGCCGAAGATGTTCCACCGCTTGCCGGTGTCGGGGCAGACGAAGAACGCCATGTTCTCCACCATGCCCAGGATCGGGATGTTTACCTTGCGGAACATCGCGATCGCCTTCGTGGCGTCGAGCAGGGCGACGTCCTGCGGCGTGCAGACGACGACGGCCCCGGTGAGCGGGAGCACCTGCGAGAGCGTCAGGGCGATGTCACCCGTGCCCGGCGGCATGTCGATGACGAGGTAGTCGAGCGGGCCCCACAGCGTGTCGCGGAGCATCTGCGTGATCGCGCCGTGGAGCATCGGTCCCCGCCACACGACCGCCTCGCCCGCCGGCACGAGGAACCCCATCGACATCACGGGCATCGTGCCCTCGCCGACCTCGAGCCGCATGGGGACGATCTTGCCGTTCTCCACCTGCGGCCGGCCGGAGAGGCCGAGCAGGTGGGGCACGCTCGGGCCGTAGACGTCGGCGTCGAGCAGGCCCACCCGGCTGCCGGCCCGCGCCAGGCCGATCGCGAGGCTGGCCGCGATCGTGCTCTTGCCCACGCCTCCCTTGCCGCTGCCGACGGCGATCACGCTCTTGGCCTCGAGACCGATCTGGCCGAGTTTCGGAGGCGGCCGGTCGTGGGGAAGGACCGTGACCCGCACGTCCTGTACGGCGGGGAAGCGGCAGCGCAGGAGTTCCTCGATCCGGCCACGGGTGGCGGCCCAGAGGATGGCCGAGTGG
>JBJTHX010000012.1:0-2744 GCA_046094745.1 Planctomycetia bacterium | reverse complement strand
CCACCGGTGACCACGACGACGACAACGCGGACGACCGTCACAACAACAACGACGACGGGAACGCGTTGATTGACAGTTGGGTAGGAACTTGCGAAACGAAAAACCCCCGGTTCATCCGGGGGTTTTTTTTCAGGGTGACGTTTTTCGGAGCCGCAGCGGCGGTACTCCGGGGACCAGGGTGGCCTCAATCAGAGTGATATCCCCCCGCGGGTTGAATTCAACCAGGTGTTGAGTTGTCACTCGTTTACGGCTGTCAGTGAGGGCGCATTCTTGACGCCAACCCCATCGGCTGGCGGTCAATCTCCATTCTCGTCTTGGAGAGCATGTTGCTCTCGCCACGGGGGCACCGGCACTCGCATACCATCGCTCATCGCCCTCAATGCCGGATTCGAAGCGACCGAGCGCACCCGGGAATCCCTCGATAACGATGACACTCTCGCCGTCCCACGTGAGTCTCAACCCGTCACCGGTCGCAAACAAAAAATTACGCCCTTTGGCTTCGATGGGGTAGACCGTCAACTCGGTTCCATTGAAGGACAAAGACCAAGCATAGGCTTCGAGTTGCTGGGCCAACTCGCCGCGCGGAATCAGCCGTTTGGCCGTATCGAGCTGATTGACTCGGACTGCGCAACCGCAGAGAACCAACGCCACGAAGGTGGCGATTGCAAGGGCGCGGGTCATTCGGGAAGCATCCGATCGCGATTTTGACGTAACCAATCACCGTGGGTACGCCGCATATTCTCCCAAAGACTACCCGGCCAGTTATCTACCATCCGACCTCCGTCCCGATTGATTGATCGCAGTATGGTTCGGTAGGAACCTCGCGTATTTCGGGGTGAGTAAAGATCGAACGGGATATTGAAGATCAAGCCTTTGTCGAAGCTGCCTTCCCCGAAAACCGCAAAGGGCACATTGGTGAGCGTGGCGAAGGCCCCGACAGACCATCCGTTGGCAAATCTTTTCTGGATCTCGAGAGTTGCGCCAACATCGCCCGCCAAGTACCGACCCGCGTGCACAGTGACATCAAAATCCGGAATGGGTGTGGCCCAATAAGCGCTGACATGTCCGGTGATCGTCCGGTAATCCCGCACCCCGAACTTTTTGTTGAAGTCACGCTGCGCCACTGCATTGAGATTCGCGCCGAAGGCGAACGAAGAGTCCTGACGCCTCCAAAGAATTTCGCCTCCGGCTCCGGAGTACATCTCCTCCAAAATGCCGGCATACCCTTGGAAGTAGATATCGCGCCCGAACTTTCCGCGTTTGACCAAGACGAGTTCATCAATACCGCTCTCGCCGTCCTGCAAATAGCGCGTCAATTCAGAACGCACAGGCGGCAGTGCCGAGTTGCTGCCTCGTTGGATTCGTCCGAACTGACTCTTCAAATTTTGTACCCAAGTGCCGGTGAGGCCCCAGCCCTCGCCGAAGTCCGCGTCGCCGCGGATTCGCGCGCCAAGCATGTAAAGAAACGCGAAATCAGGGTCGAAAAGATAAGCGCGTGCACCAAGTCCGACATTCCATTCTCCATTCGGATAACGATAACGCCGTACCTCATCGGGATTGCCAATGCTTTCAGGTGGGAGAATTTCGATTGGACGAGGCAGCACACCCAGAGCCGGCTGTGAAAGGTCTGGTCGAGCGTAACGAACACTGTGGGTCGTCAAGCCCAGGGAGTCGCCCGTGATGATCACGTTGGTCACGGACAGTGGCGCGTATTGATTGATGAGCGACAAAACTCGGCGGATGGCGTCCGCCTCCAATTGGTAGGCCCCGTTGCTGTAACGAAGACGCAAGGTATCGCCCTCGTCGATTTTCATTTCATGAACCAGCAGACCCGACGCCTCGGCGTCACTGACGAGACGAGGCCACCAACCCGCGCTGGGATCGAGCTCGGCTACCGGAGCAATGCCGGTGAGCGAGCCAAAACCGAGTGGTGCTTTGCGCGGTGACTCTTGCGCCGCATCGAGAGCCGCCGAAAGCTTCAGCGCGAGACTGCGGTCTTGCTGCAAACTGGCAGTCAATCTCACACCGGGCGTCGCCTCCCACTCGACCCCCACACTGATCGGGCTTGATCTCGCGATCGTGCCGAGTCGTCGCTCCTCCGAATAGCTATCGCTGTTGTACGAGGCAAGCAGGTCTAGCCGCCACTCGGGAATGGTGTATCTCACTCCACCGAAAAGGCCGACTTTTTCGCCGCGAAAATAAGAGCTCGAAGAGAGGGTTCCGCCCTGCCCGACATCCAATGTTCGGAATGCAAAGCGATCGCTCAGGGCTTTCAGTGGATTGTCGAGGATCGCCCGATCGGCAAGCCGCCCCCAACCCAATCCCAGACTCAGGTCGAGGTTGCCATAACGTTTTGAGGCGGCAACGTACTCTGAACCCCAAAGCCCGGTTCCCAGCAAATCGCGTATACCCACTGAAACTTCCGGACGATTTGCGCTCTCCTCGAAAAGCTTGTATTTGACCTCGAAGCTTCGATCCTTGTTGTTGTCGCAAAAATCTGCGCCAAAGAAACATCGTCTTCCGGGTATAGGAGATTTCTCGCGGGCATTGAAGATGGTGTACCTGAAGCTTGCCTCCAGATTGGGCAAGATCTGGTAACCGATGGCATAGACATCTGCGACGTCTTTGCGAGAGTAGGTCGTGGTCAGCGTGTTCTCTTCCTGCATGCGCGACGTGGGAATGTCGAGCATGCCCCCCATGCCGAGATCATTGACCTGAGAAAAAGCACGTGAGCAGAGCAGCAG
>JBJTHX010000011.1:0-10604 GCA_046094745.1 Planctomycetia bacterium | reverse complement strand
CGGATCTCGAGGTCGAGGTACGGCAGGATCAGCTTGTCCTTGATGAACTGCCAGATGATCCGCGTCATCTCGTCGCCGTCGAGGTCGACGACCGGGCCCTTGACCTTGATCCTGCCTGCCATGCTGCGCGCTCCTGCGGGGCTTGTGGGAATGCGATGGTGTATCACTCAGCCGCCGGCGACCAACGCGACGAGCGCGGCGGCGGCGGCGTCGACCTGCGCCAGTTCGATCCACTCGTCGGCCGTGTGGGCCTGATCGATGCACCCCGGCCCGAAGACGACGCTCGGTACCCCGCCCTCCGCGAACACGCTGGCGTTGGTGCCGTAGCGGGCGGCGGTGCGGCGGGCCGCCGCGCCGCCGGCGCGGGCCACCGCCGCGAGCGCGTCGATCCACGGCGCGGCGGCCGGATCGGCCGCCGCATCCGGAAGCCCGACGCTCTCCAGGAACGGCGGATCGTGCTCCACGGCGGCCGCGCCGCAGGCGGCGGCGACGCGGGCGATCACCTCCGCGCGGGCCGCGACCGGCGACTCGCCCGGCATCACCCGTCGCTCCACCTCCAGCACCGCGAGATCCGGGACGAGGTTCACCCCCGCGCCGCCGCGCACCGTCCCCAGATTGAGCGTCGGGGGGCCGCAGGGATGGTCGGCGTGCCGCGCGAGCAGTTCCGTCGCCAGCGTCTCCAGCGCCAGGATCACGCGTCCGGCGGGATAGATCGCGTTGACGCCCTGTTCGGGAAACGCGCTGTGGCAGGCCCGGCCGCGAACGCGGACCCGCCAGCGGACGGCCCCCTTGTGCTGCGTCACCAGATCGAGGCCGGTCGGTTCGGCCACGATGGCCACGACCGGACGACCGGTGGCGAGGGTCCGGGCCGGCGCGTCCGTGGGTACGGCCGTCGCCGCGTCCCACAGCCGGGTGAGCACCTTGGCGCCGCTGAACCCGAACTCCTCGTTGACTGTCGCCGAGAAGATCACCGTGGCCCGCCGCGGGCGGCCGCACGACCGCAGCCGGTCGAGGGCCTCGAGCATCGCCGCCATCCCCCCCTTCACGTCGCAGGAACCCCGGCCGTACAGCCGCCCGTCGCGGATCAGGGGAGCGAACGGCTCGATCGTCATCCCCTCGGCGGGCACGGTGTCCTGGTGGGCATCCCACAGGATCAGCGGCGCGTCGGGAACGGTCGCCTCCAGGCGGGCGACGACGTTGTCGCGACCGGGGGCCACCGCCTGTCTGGCCCAGGGCAGGTCGGCCGACGTGAAGCGTTGCACGAGGTAGTCGGTGACGCGTCCCTCGAGGTATTCCGGCCCGGAAACATCGCGGCCCATGGGATTGACGCTGGGGCGGCGAACGAGGTCGGCGAGGGTGGCGGCAGTGTCGGGCATGGCGACACCCTACCAGACCGCCAGTGGGCTTTCCCGGCCGCTCAACGGCACCCGGGCCGTGGTACGATGCTGGAGTTCGTGGCCCGCCGGACGGGCACCGCTTTCACCCGCGCCCGAGGTCCCGATGTCCACTTCCCTGCGTCCGCCCACCATCGCCGTGGCCATCGTCAGCTGCGCCTGCCTGGTCGCCGTCGGCGGCGAGAGCGCCGGGCGGGACGAGGCGGGCGTGCGGGCGGCCTCCCGCCGCTATCGCGAGGCGCTCGACCGGGGCGACGGCCCGGCCCTGGCCGCGCTGTGGACGGCCGACGGCGACATCGTCGACGAGAAGGGCACCGTGCTCGCCGGCCGCTCGACGGTGGCCGCCACGAGCAAGCCGGCGACCGACGCGGTCAAGCCGACGTTTCGGATCAGCGACACGAGCCTCCGGTTCCTTACTGCCGACGTGGCGCTCGAGGATGGGACGGTCGAGGTGACGTTGCCCGGCCTCGTGCGGCCGCTCCAGGGCCGTTTCTCGGCGACCTGGGTCAGGGAGGCGGACGGCTGGAAGATCGCCGCGCTTCGCGAGGATCGACTCGACGCCGACGCCGGCACCGAGAAACTTGAGGACCTCGACTGGATGGTCGGCGACTGGGTCGTGGTCGACGAACGGACCGGAAAGCCGGCGGCCGGCGGGCCGGAGAAGCCCGCCATCGAGATGAAGGTCCAGTGGAACGCCAATCGCACCTTCCTCCTGCGGGACGTGAAGATCACAACGCCGGGCGCGGCCGACGATGCGGCCGCACTTCACGTCACACAGCGGATCGGCTGGGATCCGCTCGGTCGGCAGATCCGCTCGTGGGTGTTCAGTTCCGACGGCGGCCACGGCGAGGCGGTCTGGAGCCGCGACGGCGATTCCTGGGTCGCCCGCACGACCGGGGTGCTGCCCGATGGCACGCAGACGTCGTCGCTCAACATCTACACCTTCGACGGCAAGGATCGCTGTGCGTGGCGGTCGCTGCCCACCCACATCGGCGGCGAGCACACGCCGCCCGTGAACCTGCAGATGATCCGCAAGGGAGGAAGGCCGTGAGTCGCCGTTCGTCGTTTCCGCTCGTCGCCGCCGTCATCGCCGCCTGGCTCGCCGGACTCACCACCGCGGCGGAGCCCGCCGCGCAGCCGGCACCCGCCCCGGCGGCCGATGCCGCCGACCCGGGCGACAGCGCCCGCAAGGCCGAAATCATGAACAGCGAGCGGTGGCGGCGGGCGATCTTCGAACTCGGCGACTGGCTCGCCGCACAGCAGATCTACACGCCCGACGAAGTGCGGCGGATCAAGTCCAACTTCAACCGCCGGGTCGCGGCGATGTCGTCCTACGAGCTCGACTACCTGCTCGACGACCTCGACGCCAAGTTCAAGGTGCTCGAGACGCCCGAGGCTCGCGACGCCAAGGCCTGGCTGGGCCAGTACCTCTCCGCGATGAGCGACCAGCGGCGGGCGGAAGCCCTGCGGGACGTGCCCGACGTGGTGACGATGACCTCGGGCCAGCTCCAGCAGGAGATCAACCGTATCGAGCAGAAGCGGAGTTCGCTCCAGCAACGGCAGCAGGCCTTTGACCAGGGCCGTCAGCAACTCGTCGATCAGGCGGCGGCGGCCCGGCAGGCGACGGCGGCCGCCTCGAACGCCGCCGCCGCGCGGATGCAGTCCGGCGGCGTCTCGATGTCGCCCTATCGCAGCAGTCAGGGAGGTGGCCAGCCGCCCTTCGCGGACGTGAAGGGGTCGGGCATGAGCGTGGGCGTGGGGCCCTTCGGTGCCTACGTGAACTTCAACGTCGGCAATTTCTGAATTCACGCCTGCGGGGCCATCCATGGCCCCCGCAGGCTTGGCCCGGCGTGGTCGCAGCCGGAGGTGCGACCAGCCGGACGGACGGTCGCACCTCCGGGCGACCGTCGCCGCCGCACAGCGGCGGCTCGCGGCCAGAGCACGCGGCGCAGCCTGCGGCTGCTGCGTGCGACGCTACCAGTTGGCTACCCGCCTGGAGGGCGGGTCATCAAGAGCCGGCGGAGGACGGCAAAGCGTGGCGAGGCACGACGCCGAGGCCACGTGTGTGGACGGGCTGACTTGATGGAATGGGAAAGCTGGGGCGTGGCGGGTGAACGATCAGGGCTGGTCGCATGGCCGCCTGGCCTGTTATTCCCCACTCTGGAACAACGCGTCCGCAGTGCGCCGGCCATGCTCCGCATCTTTGAATCCACGACCGTCCCGCTCGACCCGATCCCGCCCCGGCCCGGCGGCGACCGGCCGCGGTTCTCGGTGATGCTGCCGACGTTCGACCCCGACGAGAAACTCCGCGCGGCACTGCGGTCGGTGCTGGCCCAGGGAATCCCCCCGGCCGACATGCAGATCACCGTCGTCGACGACAACTCACGGCCAGGACTGATTCGCGACGTGGTGCGGGACGTCGACGGCACCGGCCGTGTCGAGGTCGTCCGGCACGCCGAGCGACTGGGCATGGCCGGCAACTGGAACCGGGCCATCGGGCTCGCCCGCGGCGATCTCGTGCACCTCCTGCACCAGGACGACTACGTGCTGCCCGGCTTCTACGTCGCGATCGAGAACGGCTTCCGCACCACCCCGCAGGCCGGCATGGCGTTCTGCCGCAGCCGGATCGTCGACGGCAACGGCCGGTCGATCAAGTCCTGCTCCCGGCTCCGATGGATGCCCGGCGTCCTGCACAATTGGCTGCCACGGATCGTCGAACGGCAACGGATCCAGACGCCGGCGGCGGTGGTGCATCGCGAGGTCTACGAGTCCCTCGGCGGCTTCCGCTCCGATCTGCACCAGGCGCTCGACTGGGAAATGTGGGTGCGGATCGCATCGCGGCACATGGTCTGGTACGAGCCGCACATGCTGGCCGTCTACCGCCGGCATGCGCACAACGAATCGGCCCGGCTGCTGGCGGCGAACGCGGTCTGGCCGGACCTCATCCGGGCCATCGAAATCAACGCCCGGTCGCTGCCGCCGAGCATGCGGGTCGGGGGCCTGCGGGCCAGCGCCCGGTGGCACGCCGCCTCGGCATGCAGGACCGTGGAGCGACTGCTCGCCGGCGGGGAGTCCGACCAGGCGGCGGCGGTCCTGGAACACGTTCCGGCGCTGCTCCGACTGGCCGGCGCCGACGTGCCGTCCGGAGCCATCCTGCGGCGGATGCTGCATTTGCGGGCGCAGATCTCCCGCACGTCCCGCCGCGCCGCCTGACGGCCCGCCCCGCGTCCGACCATGCCCGAACCCGCCATCGTGCCCGAGACCCGGGCGATCGTGCTCGCTCATTTCGACCCCCGCGGTGAGTTCGACGTATCCGTCGTCGAGGCCCTGCGGCGGTATCGGCCACACACCGCGCGGCTCGTGGTGGTGTCCGCGAGCACGGCGCGACTGCCAGCCGCCGCCGATCGGCTCGTCGACACGTTTCTCGCCCGTGGCAACGAGGGCTACGACTTCGCCAGCTGGCGCGCGGGGCTGGCAACGCTGCACGCGGGTGACTACGACGAGATTCTGTGCGTGAACGACAGCGTCTACGGACCGCTGGGTGATCTGGGACCGGTGCTGCGGGATCCACGGACGGCCGCCGCCGACCTGTGGGGCATGGTCCTCTCCGAGCAGGGCACCCGCTTCCGATCCGGCCGCTGCCCGCACGTGCAGTCCTGGTTCCTCGGCATGCGCCGCCGGCTGATCGAAGCGCCGCTCTATGGCCGCTTCTGGGACTCGATCATCCCCCTGCCCTCGAAGGACGAGGTCATCGACCGCTACGAACTCGGCCTCTCCGCGGCCTGCCTCCGGGCGGGCCTGACCGTGGCCGCCATCTACGATGCCCGCGACGCCCCACCTGTCGCCTTGAAGGAACTGTTGCCGCACCTGCGACTGGCCAGCCCGCGGCAATCGTGGCGGCTGCTACGGAAATGGCGCCGTGGCGTGCACAACCCGAGCGAGCTGCTCGTCAGCCGCCTGCTCGCGGCCGGTGTCCCGTTCGTCAAAAGAAGCGTGTTCCGCTCCAACCACTACGGGCTCGACCTGGAGCGGGTGATCGCGGACATCGGCCGCCGCTACCCCGACGCGGTGCCGCTGATTCGCGGCCAGCTGGCCCGCCGCGGCTGACGCGGGCGGAACCGCGGCCCGGCGGGCCGCAAAAGCGGGCCGGCTCGCCGCCAACGGGCGGGACTTGTATAACTGACTGGGTCGTGACGACTGGCCGGAGGCCGAAAGGCCCCCGGTTTTTTTGGGTCCGACTTCGTGACGAATTTCACGAAGTCCGTTCCCACGGCCGATTTTCGCAGTTTCAGCCCGCCGCAGACGCCATGGAAGCCATCCTCCCCGTCCTGTTGTTCGTGGCGATCGCGGCCGCGGTTTCGGTCGGCCTCGTGGTGGCCGCCCAGCTCATCGGCCCGCGGCGCAGCGGCGCGGTCAAGGAAATGCCCTACGAGAGCGGCATGGACCCCGTCCACGACACCCGGCGGCGGTTCGACGTCCGCTTCCATCTCGTCGCCATCACGTTCCTCGTGTTCGACGTCGAGCTCTTGTTCCTCTATCCGTGGGCCGTCGCCAGCCGCTCGGCCGCCGGCGTCGATGCCGCGGTTGCGGGCGGGCTCGTGTCCTCCCGGGGGCTCGTCTTCGCCGGGGCGATGCTGTTCCTCGCGCTGGTGGTCGTGGGGTTCGCCTACGACTGGCGGAAAGGGGTGTTCCGATGGCGGTGAACGACCTGCAACTGCCGGAAAACGTGTTCGTCAGCCGGCTCGACGCGCTGGCCAATTGGTGCCGCAAGAACAGTCTCTGGCCGATGCCCTTCGCCACCGCCTGCTGCGGCATCGAGCTGATGGCCACGGGGGCGAGCAAGCACGACCTGGCCCGGTTCGGCGCCGAGGTCTTTCGCTTCAGTCCCCGGCAGTGCGATTTGATGATCGTGGCCGGCCGCGTCGTGATGAAGATGCTGCCGGTGCTGCAGCGGATCTGGCAGCAAATGCACGAGCCCAAGTGGTGCATCTCGATGGGGGCCTGCGCGAGCACCGGCGGCGTGTTCGACACCTATGCCGTCGTGCAGGGCATCGATCGATTCATCCCGGTCGACATGTACGTCCCGGGATGCCCACCGCGGCCCGAGCAGTTGATCCAGGCGATCATCGACCTCCAGGACAAGATCCAGCGGGAGGGCACGATCACCGGCCGCGAGTTCGACACCGCGGGCCGCCAACTCCGCAAGCGGGCGCTGGTCGAGATCGCCTCCCCGCTGGCGATCGACGCCTCCCGCAACCCCGTGCTGCAGCGGGAACTGGCCGCCGCCGCCGAGCCCGCCGTTCCCCGTTCCTGACCGTTTGCCGCCCATGCCCTCCACCTTCGCCCCCGTCGACGACGTGCTCGCCGCTCTTGCCGAGCGATTCGGGCCCGTGGAGTCGTCGGTCTTCCGCGGCCAGACGCGGATCGTCGTGCCGGCCGAGGAGTCGTTCGAGGTGCTGCGGTTCCTCGCCGACCGGGGCTTCGACCTGCTCGTCGACGTGACCTGCGTCGACTACCTCGAGTACCCGGGCGCCCGGCAGCGATACGGCCTGGTCTACCTGCTGGCAAGCACGGGCTCGAACCAGCGGCTCACCGTTCGCGTGTTCGTCGACGATCCCGAGCCGACCGTCCGCAGCGTGGTCGCGATCTGGGCGGCCGCCAACTGGCTGGAACGCGAGGTCTGGGATCTGTTCGGCATCCGCTTCGCCGGCCACCCCGACCTCCGTCGCCTGGTGATGCCCGAGGAGTTCACCGCCCATCCGCTGCGGAAGGACTATCCCCTGCAGGGCCGCGGCGAACGCCACAACTTCCCCGTGATCACGCGGGACCACAGCTAGGCCATGTCCATCGCCCCACCCGAAATCGACCCGACGCGAAGCGGCCCCGAGGCGGGGGCGCGGTCCGAGGACTACCTCTGGACGCTGAACTTCGGCCCGCAGCACCCCGCCACGCACACCACCCTGCGGCTGGTGCTGAAGCTCGAGGGCGAGCGGGTCGTCGACGCGATGCCGGAGATGGGCTACCTGCACTCCGGCTTCGAGAAGATCGGCGAGCACCTGACGTTCAACCAGTACGTCACCGTGACGGACCGGATGAACTACATCTCGCCGATGGCCAACAACGTGGCCTGGCACCACGCCGTGGAGACGCTGCTGGGGATCCAGCTCACGCCGCGGTGCATCGCCATCCGCACGATCATCGCCGAACTGGCACGGATCAGCGATCACCTGCTGTGCAACGGTGCCGTCGGCCTCGACACGGGGGCCTTCACCTTCTTCCTCTATGGCTTCTACCAGCGGGAAGTGATCTACGACATCTTCGAGACGCTCTGCGGAGCCCGGTTCACCAACTCCTACACCCGTGTCGGCGGCCTCTCCCAGGACTTCACGCCGCTGGTGATCGAGAAGATCCGGACGTTTCTCCGCACGTTCCCCAAGACCCTCGACGACATGGAGCGGCTCCTGACGCGGAACCGGATCTTCGTCGACCGTACGAAGGGCGTGGGGGTGCTCACGAAGGAGGAGGCGATCAACGGCGGCGCCACGGGGCCGGTGGCCCGGGCCAGCGGCGTGACCCGTGACCTCCGCAAGGACGAGCCCTACCTGGCCTACGCCGACCTCGACTTCAACGTCTGCTGCGCGAGCGCCGGTGACTGCTACGCCCGCTACCTGGTGCGGATGCAGGAGATGCGGGAGAGCCTGAAGATCGTGCACCAAGCCCTGGAGAACCTGCCGGCCGGCCCCGTGGACGTGAGCATCGACCAGCGAGTGGCCCGGCCGACGAAGCAGCAGGTCTACTCCACGATCGAGGGCACGATCTCGCACTTCGAGCTGTCGATGGCCAACCGTGGCTTCGAGGTGCCCTGCGCGGAGTCGTATGCGGCGATCGAGGCGCCCAACGGCGAGCTCGGCTTCTACCTCGTGGGCGACGGCAACGAGACGGCCTATCGGGCCCGCTGCCGCCCGCCGTCCGTGCTCCACTTCGCCCTCTTCCCGCAGTTGATCCGCGGCCACACGCTCTCCGACGTGGTGGCCGTGCTCGGCAGCCTCAACATCATCGCCGCGGAACTCGACCGATGACGACCGCCCAGGCTACCGCCCCTGCGCCGGCGCCAACGAGAGGAGGCCTCGGCAACCCATGATCGCGCAACGAAAAATCCTCACCGACGAGATGGTGGCCCAGATCGAGTCCCTCGCGCCCCGCTACCCGAACCGCCGCGCCCTCACGCTGCCGGCCTTGCACATCGTCAATGCCGAACTGCGGCACGTGCCCCTCGAGGCGGTGGCGGAGATCGCCGCCGTGCTCGGGCTGGCACCGGCGGAGGTGCAGGACACGCTCACCTTCTATCAGTTCTTCCACCAGGAGAAGCCGCACGGGAAGGTGCGGGCCTTCGTCTGCCGGTCGGTGTCGTGCGCGCTGCGCGGGGGCGACCACCTGCTCGAGCACCTGTGCCATGCCTACGGCGTGCCGCCCTACGGCACGACGCCGGACGGCGGGCTGACGATCGAGCCGGCCGAGTGCCTCGGGGCGTGCGACTTCGCGCCCTGCATCCTGGCCAACGACGACCTGCTCAAAAACATGACTCCCGAGTCCGCCACGGCGGAACTCAAGAAACCGCGGGCGAGGGCCACCTGACCATGCAGCCGTTCAAGCCCGTCCTCCTCGAGGCCGTCGGCGTGCCCGACGGACACACCCTCGCGAGTTACAAGAGCCGCGGCGGCTATGCGCCGCTCGAGGCCGTGCTCGCAGGCAAGCAGCCGGTCGACGTGATCGAGATGGTGAAGGCCTCGGGGCTTCGCGGCCGTGGCGGCGCGGGGTTTCCGACCGGACTGAAGTGGACGTTCCTACCCAAGGACCACCCCGGGCCGATCTACCTCTGCGTCAACGCCGACGAGAGCGAGCCGGGCACGTTCAACAACCGGATCCTCATGGAGGACGACCCGCACCAGGTGCTCGAGGGGATCATGCTCTCCTCGTTCGCCACGCGGGCCTCGACCGCCTACCTGTACCTGCGATACGAGTACCCGCGGAGCTGGCATCGCCTGCAGGCGGCCATCGACGAGGCCTATGCCGCCGGGTATCTCGGCAAGAACATCCGTGGCACGAACTTCTCGCTCGACATCTACCTGCACCGCGGCGCGGCCGCCTACATCTGCGGCGAGGAGACGGGGCTCATCGAGAGCCTGGAGGGAAAGCGGGCCTGGCCGCGGATCAAGCCGCCGTTCCCGGCCATCGAGGGGCTGTTCCGCAAGCCGACGGTCGTCAACAACGTCGAGACCATGGCCTGCGTGGCCCAGATCGCCCGCCGCGGCGTCGAGTGGTTCAAATCGATCGGCGTGCCGGCCGACCCGAACAACCCGCGCGATCCGGGCTCCTACGGCCCCAAGCTCTACTGCCTGTCGGGCCACGTGGAGAAGCCGGGCTGCTACGAGGCGCCCCTGGGGATCACCGCCCGCGAACTCATCGACCACTTCGGCGGCGGCGTGTGGAAAGGCCGCAAGGCCAAGGCCGTGATCCCCGGTGGGATCTCCATGGGCCTGATGACGGAAAGCGAGCTCGACACGCCGCTCGACTTCGCCGGCCCCGGCAGGGTGGGCTGCCTCGGCCTCGGCACCGCGGCCGTCGTCGTCATCGATGACCAGACGAGCATCGTCGACTTCCTGCACAACTCGGCCCGGTTCTTCGCCCACGAGTCGTGCGGCCAGTGCACGCCGTGCCGCGAAGGCACGAGCTGGAGCCTGCGGATCCTGGAGCGGATCAAGGCGGGCAGGGGGCGGCTGAAGGATCTCGACATCCTCCTCGAACTGGGCAACACGATGGGCATGATGCCCGGCAGCACGATCTGCGGCCTGGCCGACGGTGCCGCCTGGCCGATGAAGAACGCGATCAAGAAGTTCCGCGGCGAGTTCGAGGACACCATCAAGCGCACGAACCCCTCCGGCTGGATGGTCACCGACCCCGTTCCCGCCCTCCAGATCGTGGGAGCGCACTGATGGCCGTAGTCGTCGTCGACGGACAGGAGATCGAGATCGGGGCCGACGAGCGGCTCAACTGCATCGAGGCCGCGGGCCGCGCCGGCAAGGAGATCCCGCACTACTGCTGGCACCCCGGCCTGTCGGTCGTGGCCAGTTGCCGGATGTGCCTCATCGAGACCGGCCAGCGGGATGCCGCCACGGGCAAGATCACGATGGTGCCCAAGCTCGTGCCGGG
>JBJTHX010000010.1:0-9716 GCA_046094745.1 Planctomycetia bacterium | reverse complement strand
GGCGACGGCCGTGCCGGCGGCACGGGCGACGATGCGGGATGGCGCGGCCTTGAAGAGGGCGAGGATCGTGGCCGGCTCGGTGACGAGATCGACTTCGACGTGGGTCCGGCCGCCGGCCTCGCGGCCCGGCAGGTCGACCTGCCGGGCCAGGTCGCGAACGAGCCAGCCGGTGCCCTCGACCGCGACCGGGATCTTCTCCTCGGGCTGAAACTCGCCGAACCGCCGGCCGCGGGAGTCGGCGATGACGACGACGTAGCGCACGGGCCCGGCGTCGAGGCAAAGCGCCAGCGCCCGCTCGGGATCGGTGGCGGCGCAGGGCTCGACGCCCGCCGCGGCCAGCGCCTCCGTGAGCGGCGCCCGCCAGCGATCCGCGAACTCGTCCCAGAGCCGCGCGTGTGTCTCCGGGCGGAAGCCGGCCAACTCGTGGATGTGCTTCACCGCGGCCGCGATCGGCGTGCAGACCGGCGGCCGCACGAGCGAATCGGCGGTGGCGAGCACGCGGCCGCCTCGGGCCACGAACGCGTCGAGGGCCGCCGCGGTCGCCGGCGCGAGCGGGTGGGTCTGCCGCGCGAGCACGACCGCCCGCACGGCGGCCGGGATGCCGCCGGCCGCCACCGCCTCGTCGTCGACGATCACCGGCGGGAAGCCGAGCCGCGTGAGGTGGCAGGCGACGGCGTGGTAGACGAAGGGCGCGCGGGCGTCGAAGAGCTGCTCCGCGTCGGTGGCGAGGATCGCCAGGCGGCCATCGGGCTCGGCCCGGGTCGGCACCGCGCCGTACTGGCTCACGAACGTGAGCGACCGCCCGCGGCGGGCCACGGCGGCGGGATCCATGGGCAGCAGCACGCCGCCGCCGGCCAGGCCGCGGGCCACGCCGTGCAGCAGGCTCTTCACCGCGCCCTCGGCCGACTGGCTCCACTCCGCCGTGATCCACACCGGCTTGCCGGGCAGCGTGCCACGCGCCCAGTCGGTGGTGAAGCCGGTGGACATCGGCCAGTCGCCGAAGTCGGTGTAGCTCCGGTAGCAGGCGGCGTCCATGTCGTGGAACAGCGCCCGCGACCGCTTGAGCGCGTCGTGGCCGGCGTTGTCGCGAAGCAGGAAGTGCGTCTCCGGGCGGACGGCGCGGACGGCGTCGTTGTAGAGCGCGTTGTGGCGGCCGAAGCCGAGGTCGGTCTGCGCCTTCCAGTGCCGCACCGCCGCGGCGAGGATGCCCGCGGCCCGGGCGCGGTCGGCGGGATCGGACGCGAACGTGTGCGCGCGGTACCAGTCGAGATCCTCGCGCGACGGGGCCGCGATCCCCGCCGCGGCCACGGCGCGGGCCAGGGCGTCGTTGCGGTCCGTCACGTGGGCGTCGGTGGCCACGCCCCCCTCCGCGTAGCCGAAGAGCTGCGGATACCAGGCGTAGTTGATGCCCCAGAACGACGGGTGCCCGGCGGTCTGCTGCGTGAAGATCTGCAGCCGCCGGATCATGCGCCCGACCGATGGGCCGTAGCTGTGGTGGTAGGAGAGGCCCTCGTTGTAGAGCGGCGCGGCGCGGGTCACGGCGAGGTCCACGCTCCGCAGCCGCCGGGCGGTGAGCCGGTCGAGCAGCCGGTCGTTGGCCGCGGGCTCGATCGCCGCCTCGGCGGGCGCGGTCGGAGCGCCGGCGCGGAGCTGCCGGAGCCGCTCGGGATCGAGCCCGGGCATCCGGCCGTCGAGCGGCACGCCCGCGATGACTTCGACACCCGCGGTGGCGAGGGCGTCGAGGCCGGCGTCGCTCGCCGGGCAATCGTCGGTGATGACGAGAAACGGACTGCGGCGATGCGGCGACACGATCGTGATCGGCAGCGGATCGGCGCCCGGGAGCGCGAGGGCATGCTGGCCCTCGGGCAGTCCCCGCATGTCGATCCGCACGAGCCGTGAGTCGAAGTCGGGGCCGGACACCGCGGGAAGCTCGATGCCGCCGAGATCGACGGGCGGCATGGCCGATCCCGTGAGCGCGAGCCGCGCCTCCCCGCCGTGATGGCCGGGGGGCACGAGCACGGTGCCCACGGCCGACGCCTCCCCCGTGCCCGCCGTGCGGCCGCGGTCGGCCAGGCGCCTGGGCCGGCCGCCCGCGGGGGGCACGGCCGCGACCGGTTCGACGGCGGCGGGGGGCCGTCGCGGCACCGTCAACCGCAGGCCGGCGTCCGTCGCCGCCACGCCGGGCTCGAGCCGGCCGGGCTCGAGCCGGCCCGTGGCGTCGAGCCGGAAGTCACCGAGGCTCGACGTGTAGGCGAGCCCCACCGGCAGCCACACCGTCACGACGCGTCAGTTCGCCTCCTCGCGAAGCAGGCCCAGTCCACCGGCGGCCAGTCGCAGAGCAAGCGGCACCGGCACCCCATGGTCGTCCGTGGCTTCGAACCGCACCGCCCGGCAGACGATCCGCACCGCGTCACCCGCGAACCGAAGGGCCGGATGATCCGACACGAACCGGCCCCCCTGGGCGGTGAACCGGATCGTCCCGGGCTCGATCACGTGCCCGCCGTCGGCGAGCAGGGCCTGTGCCGCCACGGGGAACTCCCGTTCGATGGCCAGCGTCTTCTCGTCCTGAACCTCCCGCGGAGCGATGAGATCCTTGCCGTCGAGCCGGATCCGCACCGGCCCGGTCTCGGCCGCCACGCCGCCGCGGAACGTCCGCCAGAAGAGCTGCTCCGCGAGCGGACGTTCGGGCGCATCGACGGCCACGAGGCTGAACGTCGTGCCCCCGCCCACGGCCGCCTCGAGTTCCGCCACCGGTTCACGGACCGCGCCGCCGGGGAGCGCCGGCGGTGTCGGCTCGTCGAGGAGGTCGGAAAGATCGTCCGCCAGCGCATGGTGTGCCCCGGCGAAGACGACGACCAGCATCAGGACCCACGCGGCCACGAGCGGCCTTAAGACGGGCGCGGGTCCGACTGACATGGGGCAGGGCCTCGATCCTGTGGCTCCCGCGGCGGAACGCGTCATGACGACCATCAAGCCTCTGATGATACCGTCTTTTGTACCGGCGCACCCGCGCCGCCACACGACGACCCGTCGATTGCGTAAAAGATTTATGTACTTGCCAGCGACCGCACCGCGCATGATACGGTCGATTGACTCGACACCACCGATTCGGCATCCCGAGAGCGAGGTTTCCATGCAGTGCTTCATCCCCCGGCTTGGCGGCCTGTGCGCCGCAGTCGTGCTCACCTTCCTGCCGGCTCGGGCCGCCGAACTGGCCATCCTGCTGCCGCTCGGCCGCCAGGCGTACCAGACCAACGAGACGATCGACGTGTCGGTCGTCCGGGCTGCCAAGGAGCCGCTCGCCGCCGGCACGCTCTCGCTCGAGGTAGCCGGGGCGGACGGCAGCTCGCTGTCGTTCGCGTTCCCGATCCGGGCCGCGGCGGTCGGCGCCGAGGGCGAGGCGCGCGCGACCGAGCACCTCCATGTCGACGGCCGGATGCTGCGGCCGGGGAAGTACACCATCCGCGTCGCGGCCGACGCCGCCACCGCCGAGGCCGCGATCGACGTCCACTCGCACCTCCGCGAAAGCAGCTTCCGGATCATCTCCTGGGGCGGCCGCGGCCAGGGTGCCGACCAGATCCGCTGCGGCCGCGACGCCGCGGGCGTGAACCTGATGATGGCCCACTACAAGGGCTTCGATCAGGACGGCAACATCCGGGGCGGCATGGACTTCATGCGGAACTGCCTCATGGGAGGCGGCCACCAGATGGATGGCCGGCTGGAGTGCGACTGGTCCGACCCCGCCGTGCTCGCCGGCGGCCAGGCCCGGGCGGCCCGCCGCACCCTCGTCGATCGCACGAGCCCGAACACGATCGGCGTCCACTTCTACGACGAGCCGGGCCTGACCTGGCACGAGCATCCCCAGACGAAGGTCTTCTCCCCGCACAACATTCCCGCCCAGGACCGCGCCTACGAGGCGGCCTTCGGCCGGCCGGCGGTGCCCTACACGTCGGTGAAGCCCGGCGACGCGGAGTCGGTGGCCCGCTGGGACGAGGTGCAGCGCTGGAAGCAGGTGTTCATGGAGGCGGCCTGGCGGATCAGCCGCTTCTCGGTGGACTGGGTCGACCCGCGCATGATGTCGGTGACGCAGAGCCAGTACGCCTGGTACGCCTTCGGCGACGGCTACTACTTCAACATCGTCCGTCCCCTGCCCGTCGTCAGCGGCCACGGCGGCTACCACGACCTGGCCGGCGGCTACCTCTGCCCGAGCTACTTCCTCGAGTTCGGCCGGATCCGCGAGTGGGACAAGCCCTGCTGGTACCTGCCGCTGTGGTACGAGGATTCCCCGTCCGAGGTCTTCCGCATGGAGCAGTACCTCTCCTTCATGACCAACGTGCAGGGCATGGCGATCCCGCCCGGGATCGCCGTCGAGGACCCGCACAAGCAGGCACACGGTGATGGCGTCATCGAGTCGAACCGGCTCATGCTCCGACTCGGCACGATCTTCACCACGATGCCCGTCGAGCGGCACGAGGTGGCCGTCCTCTACGCGATGTCGCAGAACGTGAAGGCGATGGTCGAGTCGAAGGACATGAACAACGCCCAGGACTTCCCCGGCCAGATCGAGCGGCTGCTGCAGCTCTACGTGGTGGGCAAGATGGCCCACATCCCGCTCATGCCGGTGGTCGAGGAGGACGTGCTCGACGGCACGCTGGCGGCGAACCATCGGGCGGTCGTGATCACCGGCGTCGACGTGCTCGAGCCCCGCGTCGTGCGGGCCCTCGAGGACTGGATCAAGGCCGGCGGCCGGGTGATCCTCGCCGACGAGTGCCAGGTGCAGATCGCGGGGGCCGTGAAGCTCGGGGCGGCGATCAACGACGCGATCTACGTCGCCTCCCAGAAGGAGTTCGGCATCGGCGACCAGGCCACCCGCCGGGGCCGCTGCTGCTCGGCCCGTGCGCCCGGCCCCTATTTCCGCGCCGGGGCACCGATCGCCGCCGCGCTCACGGCCCGCTGCGCCGAGATCGGCATCCGGCCGGTCGCCGACGTGTCGGAACCGCAGGTCCTCGCCAGCCGCCACCGGCACGGTGACGTCGAATACCTGTTCCTCGTCAACGCCACCCAGGACGAGCAGGCCCTCGCGAAGCTCGACTGGAACGGCATCCGGGCGGCGCGGGCGAGCGTGGCCCTGCCCGCCGACGGCCGGCCGGTCTACGACGCCGTCCGCGGCGGCGCGGCGACCGAGTTCGTGCCCTCCGCGGACAAGCTCACGGCCGACCTGCGGTTCGGACCCGGCCAGATGCGCGCGTTCGCGCGGCCGGCTCGGCCCATGGGCGGCGTGCGGATCGCGCAGGCCTCGCTCGGCCCGGCCGACTACGTCCGCCCCGGCCGGCCGACCCGCGCGGTGCGGCTGCGGGCGGAGGTGACCGACGCCGCCGGCGCGATCCTCTGCGGGTCGATCCCGCTCGAGATCGCGCTCGTCGATCCGCTCGGCCAGAATCGGCACCGCTTCTACCGCGCCACCGACGGCGGCACCATCGCCATCGAGCTGCCGCTCGGCGTCAACGAGCCGGCCGGCCAGTGGCGGATCCGCGTCCGCGAACTGCTCGCGGGCACCGAGGGCACGGCGACGTTTTCGCTCGCGGCCCCGGCCACCTGCGGCGCGGCGGCGGGCGCCACGCGGCGGGCGGTGATGTTCTCCGGCGACGCGGAGCCGATGTTCCGCTTCTTCCGGCTGCATCGGAAGGTCGCCCTCGTGATCGGCACGAGCGACTACAACCGGCCCGCGGCCGAGCGGCTGGCGAAGATCCTCGCCCCGTGGGGCGTCGCCTGCGAGATCGTCGAGGCGGCGGCGATCCAGAAGCGGGAGCGGCCGGAGGACGTGCGGCGGACCTGGGCGGGCGACGTGCAGAATCCCGACCTCGCCATGCCGGGCGAGGCGGCGATCCTGTTGGGAACGCCCGAGGACAACCCCGTCATCAAGTCGCTCACGTTCACGCACGTCGGGCCGCGGGCCCTCCCCTACGTGCCGGAACTTGGAAAATTTCCGGGCCGCGGCCGGGGCTACCTCTCGTGGCAGGTCGACACGGTCGCCTTCAACAACTATGAGACGATCACCTGCATCGCCCACGATGCCGAGGGCATGGCCGAGGCGGTGGGCACGGTGTTCGAGGCGGCCAGCGGTTTTCGCGACGCCACGCCCTACGCGCTGCCGGGCCACGCGCTCGTGAAGCCGGCCACCGCGGCGGTGCCCGCGGTCGTGCCCGAGCCGAAAGTCTGCTGGAAGGCCGCGCTCCCCGATCGCGCGGTGTCGCTCGAGGCGGCCGGCGATCAGCTGCGTCTCGTGTCGCTCGACGGCTCGCTCACCACCCTCGCGGCCGACGGCAAGGCCGTGTCCCGCGCGGATGCCGATCCGCGGCAGGCCCAGGAGCTGTTCGTAAGGGCGAACCAGCCCCGCGAGGCGCCCGCGGTCGCGGAAGCGATCCGCGATCCCCACAAGGTGCCGAAGTTCGTGGCGGCCCGCGAGGGCACGACCGCGGTGGCCTACTGGGGCGGGTTCCTGCGGCTCTCCGACGCGCAGGGCAAGACCGTCTGCGAGACCATGCTCCCCCAGGACGTGGCCGGGCTCGCCTGGCAGGGGCCGACGCTCGTGGTGCCCCTCGCCGACGGCCAGGTGGTGGGGCTCGCGGCACCGTGACGGACCCGCTCACGCGGCCAGGATGCGGCTGATGCGCGATCGCTGTCGATCGTCGAGGCTGCGGCGGACCGGCCCGCTCGTCGCGGTGGCCGTGGCGGCCGTCGGCCTTTTGGGGGCCGACGGGCCGGCCCTTGGCCCGCGGCTGCTCCCGGGTGACGTCCGCGACGATCATCATGCCGCAGTCGTCACGCGGCTCGGCGAGGATGCGGAGACACTGCGGCTGGCCCTGGGCGCGGCCTGGGAGAGCGGCCTCGCCTGCCGCGCCTCCGCGGAATATCTCGCCGGCTGGCAGGGAGCCGCGGCCGCACCGCGGCGCGCGACCGCCGAGGCCCTGCTCCGTGACTCCACCCGGATGTACGAACTGGTCAAGTGCATCGACGACGGCGTGCTGAGCGTGCGACTGGCCCGCGACTCGCGGGCCGCCATCCGGTTGCCGGAGGACATCGCCTTTTGGCGCAACGAGATCGCGCTCGCCGCCACCGAAGTCGTGGCCCACGCCGAGCGGGCGGCGGCATGCGAACAGGAGTTTGCGGCGGCGCTGCGGGTCGAGGCCGCGGAGCGCGGCATCGACGCGGTGCTCGTCGAGCCGCCCCCCTGGCCCGCCGCCGACCGCGAGGCCTGGCGCCGGGCCGGCCCGGCGGTCGGCGTTCGCGTGGGCGTGGACACGCGGCCCGAGTCGCTCGCCGCCTGGTGGAACGATCACCTCGGCCTCGGCCCCTGGTACGTGGCCGTCAAGCTCGGCCAGGGGGGCGCGCGGTTCATCACGCCCGAGATGGCGATCGGCGCCTGGGGCCACAATGCGGCGGCGCCGGGCCGCTACGACTGGTCGGGGCTCGACGCGATCGCCGCGGGCTGCCGCGACCGCGGCCTCGGCCTGCTCCTGGAACTGCCCACGCTCCAGGCGGACCGGTCGCCCGCGGAGGAGACGGAGGCGGTCGAGCGGGTGGCCGAGAGCGGCTGGCCGGTGCTCGACCGGCACGCCCCCGCGCGGCCCCGCGACGGCATCGACCGCGCGGCCTGGTCGCTCGTCGCCCGCCGTCCCGACGGCACGCTCGCGCCGCAGGGGGGCGTGCAGCTCCTCGAGCCCGCGGCCGCGGCCGCCTACGGCCGCTACCTGCGGGACCTCGCTGATCATCTCCGCGAGGCGGGGCTTCTCGACACGATCGTGGCCATCCACCTCGAGCGCGGTGATGCCGCGGCCCTACCGGAGGATGTCGACTTCTCACCGCTCACGCGCAACCGCTGGCAGGCCTTCTGTCGGGAGGCCTACGGCACGATCGCGGCCACCAACGCGGCCGCCGGCACCACGGCGACGGCCTTCGAGGAGCTGGAGATCCCGGTCCGCGCGGGACACCCGACGGCGGGTGGATACGCCGGCGGCATCGACTATCTCGAGTTCCGCCGCCGCTGGGTGCGGGACTATCTCGCGGTCAAGCGGCGGCTCGTCGAGGAGGCGTTTCCGGGGAAGCTCGTGATCGCCGAGATGCGGCAGGCCGGCGACCACGACGGCATCGCCGGCAAGCCCGAGGCGATCTGGGGAGGCTTCGCCTCCGCCGACCACGCCCAGTGGACCGGCACCGGCCCGGCCAACGACACGCGGCCCTTCATGATCCGCTCGGTGCAGCCGGTGGGCTTCGGCTCGCGGGTGAGCGACGCGCTCGAGAGCCTCTACCGCGACTATCTGTGGATCCACTTCCGCGAGGCCGGCAATCTGACCCGCTACTTCTACGACTGGGTGGCCCACGGCTACCTCGACTTTCAATACGGCTGGCACTCGGTGACGAACTGGTGGCTGACGAACCGGATCCTCCATCGAATCGGCCCGACCGTGGCCGCCACGGCGCCCGAGCCGCAGCCGATCGGGCTCTTCTTTCCGCGGTCCACCTACGACCTGGCCGAAGGCGACTCGTATTACGGCTTCCTCGGCTGGGACTGGATGCTCCAGGCCGCGAAGCTGCCCTGCACACGGATCGACGAGGACGTCGTGCGCGACGGCGGCCTGGCGGCGTCCGGCACGAAACTCCTCATCCTGCCCGCCGCGCGGGCGCTCGACCGCGAGACCGCCGCCGCGCTCGCCGCCTGGGTGGAGCAGGGGGGCACGCTCCTCGCCGAGGGTGTTCCCGGCATGACCGACCGCCACGGCCGCCCCGTCGCCGACTCGCCGCTCACGGCGGTGTTCGGCGGCCGGCGGACGGGCACGGTGAGCGAGCCGGTCGCGGACACGCCGCTCTCGATCACGCTGCCGCACGGCGCCTACTCCGGCACGTGGGCCGAGACGACCGACCGCCGGCCCGAGTTCGAGACCTACGATCCCGGCCCCGCGGAGGTGCTCGCCCGCTACGCGGGCGGCGCCGCGGCCATCATCCGCCACCGCCACGGCGCGGGCACGGCCGTGCTCATGGGCTACGCCTTCGGCCGCGAGGCGGTGACGGCCGACCGCACGAGCATCGGCTTCTACCGCACCTACCTCCACTTCGTGCGGGAGCCGCAGCTCGTGGCCCGCACGGCGTGGCTCCGCGGGTTCGTCACCGACACGCTCCGGCAGCGGCCCGAGTTCGGCGTGACGCGGGCCGAGGTGGCACGGTTCACCGGCGTCGAGACCGTGGCCTCGAGCTTCTCGACGCCCAAGGGCCTGTCGGCCGACGCCACCTCGCCCCTCTTCGTCCGCACGTTCGGCGACCCACGGGCGGGCCACGAGCTGGAGGTCGTCGCCGAGGCGCCCGACATGGCCCTGCGGTTCTTTCCGCGGCACCACCCCGGCCTCGACACCCGCTACGTCGGCATCTCCACCCGCGAGGTCCACTACCTCGGCCCGCGGGCCACCGTGCAGATGCTGCTCGCGCCGCACGTCTACCGCTGCCGGATCGAGGATCCGCGGATCGCGGCGCTCTGGGACGTGGACCGCGACGTGCCGGTGGGCTTCGATCGCGACGAGCGGGGCGTGGCCTTCACCGTCTCGCTGCCGAGCGGCCACGTGATGCTGCTCGCCGTGAGTCGCTCGCCGCGGGTGCAGCTCGTGCCGCGGGGGGATTTCCCGGGGCGCGACGCCGCCGACGTGGTCGCCGCGGCGCGGCGCCTC
>JBJTHX010000009.1:0-2589 GCA_046094745.1 Planctomycetia bacterium | reverse complement strand
CCTTCTCCAGTTCGAGCTTCCTCCCGGCGGCCACCTTCGTCGTGAACAGGCGATAGACGTCCTGCATCGTGCCCATGAAGGCCTCGCCGCCCCCGGCACGCTCACGGGCTCGATCGGCGTGGTCGGCGGCAAGGTGGCGGTCGGCGGGGGGCTCGAAAAACTCGGCATCCACACCGACGTCGTCAGCAAGGGCCGCAACGCCGGCTGGCTGTCGCCGACCGAGCCGTTCACGGCCTCCGGCCGCGAGGCCTTCATGGGCACGATGCAGGACGTCTATCGCCTGTTCACGACGAAGGTGGCCGCCGGGAGGAAGCTCGAACTGGAGAAGGTGAAGCAGCTGGCCGAGGGCCGCGTGTTCACCGGCCGGATGGCCAAGGAGGCCGGGCTCGTCGACCGGCTCGGCACGCTGGAGGACGCGGTCGCGGAGGCGAAGCAGCTCGCCGGCATTCCCGCGGACGAGGCCGTGGATCGCCAACTGCTCCCGGAGCCGCGCGGCCTCTTCGAGGACCTCTTCGGGATGGCGGGCGGCGGCACCACGCCCGTCGCCCGCGGCCTGGCCGCCGCGGCCGGCGTCGCGCCGCTCCATGCCGCGTTCCTCGAGCGGATCGCCGCCAGCCCGGGTCTCGACGCCCTCGTTGCCGAGGTCGGTGCCCTCGAACTCCTCGCCTCGGGCCGCCCGCTCTTCATGCTCCCGGCCCGCATTCACGTGAAGTGAACCCGGTCACGCCGGTCGCAGGAGGCGACCAGGTCTGCGAAGAAGACTTCGTAGAGCAGGTTCCGCCTGACCGAAGCGATGCCCTGGAACATCGAACGGGGTAGGCGAAGGGGGTCGGCGAATGCTCGAGGAGCCTATGGCCGCCTCGGCCATCAGCGACGAGACTTTTGCCGCCCCCGAGCCGGTGTCACATCGAAGGCTGACACGCCGAAGCAGGCACTTTGCCTGGTTTCACCAGGCAAAGTGCGCGAAGGCCTTGTTCGCATCCGCCATGCGGTGCACGTTGTCGCGCTTCGTCACCGCGGCGCCCTCGCGCTTGTACGCGGCGATGATCTCCTCGGCCAGCTTCTCGAAGGTGGGGCGGCCCTTCTTCTCGCGGACGGCCTGGAGCATCCAGCGGATCGCCAGCGACTGCTGCCGGTTGCGGTTGACCTGCATCGGCACCTGGTAGGCGGCGCCGCCGACCCGCTTCGAACGCACTTCGACGGCCGGCTTCACGTTCTCGACGGCCCGGTTGAAGATTTCGATCGGCTCGGCGTCGTTGATCTTCTTCGCGACGATGTCCATCGCGTCGTAGAAGATGCTCTGGGCGACGCTCTTCTTGCCGTCCTCCATCAGGCAGTTGATGAACTTGCTGGCGAGGAGCGACCCGAAGCGGGGATCGGGGCGGAGCTGTTCGCGGCTGGCGGTGATGTTGCCCATGGCTGTTGGTTCCTATGCTCAACCCTTCTTCGCGCCGTAGAGGCTGCGGGACTGCTTGCGGCCCTGCACGCCGAGCGTGTCGAGCGCACCGCGGATGATGTGGTAGCGGACGCCAGGCAGGTCGCGGACGCGGCCGCCGCGGATGAGCACGATCGAGTGCTCCTGCAGGTTGTGCCCCTCGCCCGGGATGTAGACCGTGACTTCCTTCTGGTTCGAGAGCCGCACGCGGGCGATCTTCCGCAGGGCCGAGTTCGGCTTCTTCGGCGTCATCGTGCGGACCTGCAGGCAGACGCCCCGCTTTTGCGGGCAGCGGTCGAGCACGGGCGACTTGGAGAACTTCCGCTTCGGGCGGCGACGGCTGCGGACGAGCTGGCTGATCGTGGGCATGGGATACCGGAACGGGGCGGCGGAAAACCGAGCCCCAAAGAATAGCCGACGTCCGCGGTCGCCGGAAGCGGCCTGCAAACACTTCGCTTTCAGGCCACTTCAGGGCACCAGACCTCGCCCCGGCCGCCGGCGACGAGGTCGCCGTGCCATTGCCGCCACGGCCCCGCCGGGGCGGCAGCCGCGAAGCCCGTCCGGGCCAGCCGCCGCAGCAGCAGCGGCAGGAAGGCCGGATGCCAGGCGGCGCCGCGGGTGAACGTGGCCGGGAGTCCGGCCGGGCCGGCGAGGGCCACGAGGGAGCCGCGCCGCATGCCGGCCGCCGGGAGGCGGCCCACCGGCCCGCCGACCACGACCGTGCCGGCCAACATCTCGAAGGCGGCGGCTGCGCCGCATCCACCGCGGATGGCGAGGATGCCGCGGCGCATCCGGGCGCCGGCCAGGCTGCCGGCGTCGCCGCCGACCAGCACGAGCCCACCCCGCATGCCCTGACGGCTCCCCGGCAGGGCCGCGGCCGCGTTGTCGCCGCAGCATCCGAGCACGTGCACTTCGCCGTCGATCATGTCGCAGGCCAGCCAGTCGCCGGCCGAACCCGTCACGCTGATCGTCCCCCCGGACATCGCCTCGCCGCAGTGCCGGCCCACGTCTCCGCTGACGTCGATCCGGCCGCCCGCCATGCCGGCGCCCACGCGGTGCACGCGGGAGAAGTCGCCGCGGCATTCGATCCGACCGTCGTCCGCCGTGCCGGTCACCGTGAACACCGCGCCGAGTTCGCAGGGCCGGCAGTCGGC
>JBJTHX010000008.1:0-4109 GCA_046094745.1 Planctomycetia bacterium | reverse complement strand
GGCACCTCCGCACCGGTCTTCCGGCTGAGGAGCGACTCGTGAGCCTCGGGAGGAGCGGCCCGGGCGGCTGAAAAATCGAGGGGCAATTCGCGGGCACACACGCGGCGGGAACACCCGGGGTTTATGTGGAAACAGCACCCCCGCGATCCGGACCGCCCTGCCCCTGGTCCTCGGCGGCGCCGCCCGAAAAAACCTCGGGGATTTCCGAGCCGCGCACGTTCGCTGACCCGTACGCGGTTTAGCGGCGACCGCTGAAAGTTTCCGCCGACCGGCGGCTGACCCCCTGGGCGGTCGGGGTCGCCGGAATCCCCCGGAAAGCCCCTGGATCGACCCCTGCGGGCTGATCGGCGGTCCGGGCGGTCGGAACCAGGGTTTGCCCCTGCGGCCGGCTCGGGGGCGGCTCGCTGACCGGCGGCGAAACCCGCCTCGAGGTTGCCCCGGGGTTGCCCCGAGCGAAATCGACCGGCGGCTCGGCCGGTGGTTTGATTCCGAAAAACCATATTTTCCAGTCTCAAATCGAATCGGGGCGGAGAGATTCGAACTCTCGACCTCTTGGTCCCAAACCAAGCGCGCTAGCCAGACTGCGCTACGCCCCGCGGTGGTGGCAGTGTAGCACGACGCCGCCCCGCCCGCCGGTCACTCGGTGATGTGGTCGAGGAGCCGCTGGAACTCGTCGAGGTCGGCGAACGGGATCACGATCCGGCCGGCACCCTTGCCGTTGGCATGGACCACGACCTTCACGCCGAGCGCCCGCCGCAACTGGTTCTCCACGGCCACGACTTGGCTCGCCCGCCGCGTGGCCGGCCGCCCCGGCCGCCGCCGCGCGGTCGCGGCCGGCTCGCCCGGCGGCGGGTCGCCGTCCTCGGCGTCCGCCGCGTGTTCCACGTCGACCGGCTCGTCGCGGCGCAGGATCTCCTGCACCTCCCCCTCCAACGCCCGCACGGACAGTCCCTCGGCCGCCACCCGGCCCGCGAGTCGCACCTGCTCCTCCTCGTCGCCCACGGGCAGCAGCGCCCGGGCATGGCCCATCGAGATCGCCCCCGACCGCAGTTTCTCCTGCACAGTCTCGGGCAGGTCGAGCAGACGGATGAGGTTGGCCACGTGCGAGCGGTCGATCGAGAGCCGCCTGGCCAGTTCTTCCTGCGTGCAGCCCCAGGTGGCGAGGTACTGCCGGAAGCTCGCCGCCTTCTCCAGGGCGTCGAGGTCGCGGCGCTGGAGGTTCTCGACGATCGCGATCTCCGCCATCTGCCGGTCGTCCACGTCGAGCACCCGCACGGCCACCCGCTCCCAGCCGAGCCGCCGGGCCGCGGCCAGCCGCCGCTGGCCGGCGATCAATTGGTAGCGGTCGCCCCGCGCCCGCACCACGATCGGCTGCACGAGGCCGTGCTCCGTAAGGCTCGCGGCGAGTTCGGCGAGTTCGGCGTCGCCGATCACGCTCCGCGGCTGCCAGGGATTGGGGTCGACGACCGCCGCGGCCACCTCGGTCGCCGGCAGCGTGGCCGCGGCCTGCTCGAGTTCCTCGGGGGCGTGAAGGATGAGTCGCGCCGCTCCGGCGCCCAGCCCCTGCTGCGGCCCACGGGCCAGCGCCGCCGTCCCCTCGGTGGCCGGCGCCGGATCGAGCCCGGCGCGTCCCAGCAGTGCCTCGAGTCCCCGGCCCAGGCGTCGTTCCCTACTCACAGTCGCGTACCTCCATGCACAGTTCCGTATAGGCCCGCGCTCCCCACGAGCGCGGCGCGTAGTCGATCACACTCTGCCCGTGGCTGGGCGCCTCCGAGACGGCCACGTCCCGCGGGATCACCGTCTCGAAGACGATCTCGCCGAAGAAGTCCCGCACCTCCGCCTCGACCTCGGCCGTCAGTTCGAGCCCCGCGTCGTGCATCGTGAGCACGATCCCGCTGAAGGCCAGCCGGCCCGGCCGCTCCTGCATCACGTCCCGCACCACCTCGATCATCTGCGTGAGCCCCTCGAGGGCGAAGTACTCGCACTGGATCGGCATCAGCACCTCCGTGCTGCCGGCCAGCGCCGCGCGGGTGAGTTCGCCGGCCGAGGGCGGGCAGTCGATGAGGCAGTAGTCGAAGGCGTTGAGTCCGCCGGAGAGGTGCCGCTCGAGCACCATCGATCCGGCACGGGCCGCGGCGGCGATCCGCTCCACGTCGCGAACGCTCCGGCTCCCGGGCAGGATCGCCAGCCCCGGCACGCCGGTCTCCACGACCGACTCGTGGAGCGGCGTCTCGGAGACGAGCGGATGGGTCGCGGCGGGCGCCACGCCGAACCCGGTCGTGGCGTTGCACTGCGGGTCGAGGTCGACCAGGAGCGTCCGCATGCCGCCGTGGGCGAGGGCGGCCGCGAGATTGGAGGCGGTCGTCGTCTTGCCGACGCCGCCCTTTTGGTTGGCCACGCAGAGAATCCTTCCCACGCGCAGAATCCTTGCCGACGGTCACGTGTGCACGACGCGTGCTTTCGGAATATCGGCCACGCCAGGCACGATCGGTACGACGCGGCGGCGGCACGCGAGAACCGCTTCAGCGCGCAAGGTCGCCGCGTCCGTTCCACGTGAAACCGCCGTCTTTGCGCAAGCCTCCCGGAGCCCGCCACTCACCAGGCTTGCCGGTTTTCACGTGGAACGTGGCCAGATACCCGCGTTCGATGCGCGGTCGGGGCTGCCCATGCCCCGTCGCCGGACGCTCACTGCGCCCATCCTTGGCTCCGCTCGCTCGATGCTGGCTGCACTCCGCCATCCATGGCCCCGCTGGCCAGCAACGCCGGCTCCCGGGGCACGGGCAACCCCTCCCTGGTCGACCCGCCAGTGGATCAATTTTCCTTTGAGACCCGGCTCGCAGAGTTGCACCCCACGCGGCTCCGCCTGCCGCCTCGGCGGGCGGCCGCGTGCCGCCGCCCAGCGGTGGCCCTGCTCGCCCGGAGGTGCGAGCAGCCCGGCGGGCGAGGGCAACCTCGGCTTGCCCTCCGCCTGCCCAAGCAAAAACCGGCAGGAGCCGGGGTTTTGCGTGCAGTCAGTCCAGCGGGTTGAAAACCAGTCCGCTGGCGAGCTTCGGGTAGAAGTAGGTGCTCTTGGCCGGCATCCGTTCGCCGGTCTCGCTCACCTTGCGGATGTCCTCGACGCTCGCGGGCATCACGAGCGCGGCCAGCGGATACTGACCCTTGCCCAGGCCGTCGACCACCTCGCGAACGAGGTGCACGTAGCCGGGCGTCGGGATCTCCTTGGCACCCAGCAGTTCGCCGATCACGAGCCGGTGGAGGATCGACACCCCCAGGCTCCGCCAGGCCGCCCCGTGGTCGGCCGCCACGGCGTCCATCCGGGCCCGGCCCGCGGCGGTGATCCGGGCGAGTGTCCAGGCCCGGTCGCCGGCCGTGTAGAGGCCGAGCGTGCCCTGGGCTCCCTCCGCGTCGATCAGCCCCCAGACCTCGTCCGCGGCGGCCGGGCCGGAGCCGGCGGCCTCGGTCGTGAAGCAGTCGCCCAGCCTGGTCTTCAGATCCGCGGCCGACGCCACCGCCGGCTGCACGAACATCCGGTGCGTCGGGAGCACGACCAGCCCCGGGTCGCTCATGCCCACGAGCATCATGAGCACGAAGTTGGCCGGATGGTCGGCCGGCAGCGGCTGGCCGCCGTGCTCGGCCGCCCAGGCCGCGGCCACCTCGTCGCGGTAGTTGCAGGCGGTCTCGTAGCGGTGGTGGCCGTCGGCGATGAACACGGGCCTGGGCCCCATGAGCCCCGCCACCTTGGCGGCCACGGCCTCGTCGGCGAGCGGCCACATCCAGCTTTTCACCCCGAGGTGGTCGGTCGCCTCCACGGGCGGCTGGCCCTCCACGGCGGTGTCGAGCAGGGCCTGCACCTCGCCGGCCGGGTCGGGGTAGAGCCCGAAGACCTGCGACAGGTTCGCCCGGCAGGCCCGCGTGAGCAGGAGCCGGTCCTGCTTCGGCCCGCTCATCGTCTCCTCGTGGGGATGGATGTTGCCGGTGCCGAACCGCTCCAGCCGGACGCGGGCCATCACGCCCCGACGGACGTGCCGGGAGCCCTCGACCTCGAACTCCTGGTGGTAGACGTACAGGGCCGCGGCCGGCTCCTGCATCACCACCCCCTGCTCCCGCCA
>JBJTHX010000007.1:0-12785 GCA_046094745.1 Planctomycetia bacterium | reverse complement strand
TGATCGTCGTGGAGGGCCGGTCTCGCGAGGAAGTGATCGGGGTGCTCGAGGAGCTCTCCCGGGAGGTGGCCCGGGAGGGTGATCTCTTCCGGTCGGTCCTCCACGAGGTGGACCTGTCGCGGATCCGCGCCAAGGGGCTGCCCTACCTGTCGCCGGCCGACCGCGCCGAGGTCGACCGGTTCAGCGCGGGGACGCAGCCGATCCTCACCGGCGGCTGGGCCCAGTTGAAGGTCGGCGCCATGGTCGGGGGGATGGCCGGGCAGATGGTCACTGGCGGCCAGCCGGGCCGCGGCGAGCCGCCCGCCGCGACCCTCGAGCGGTACAGCGAGGCGCTGTTGGCGGGCATGGAGCCGGTGGCGCGAGCCGGCGAGACGCGGTCGGCCGAGTACGTCTCGCCATGGCCGAGCATGCCGGAATCGCTGTCCACGCTCCGCGACCTGTCGAGCGAGCACCTGCTCGCCAAAGATGGCCGCCTGGGCTTCGTGCTGCTGCGGCTGGCGAAGGCGGAGGGCGGCTTCGCCGGAGCCTCGGCCGCCACCGACGAACTCCGCCGAATCATCGGCGAGGTCGGCCGCCGGCACCCCGAGACCACGATCGGGCTGACCGGGCTACCGGTGATGGAAGACGACGAGATGCGGTCGAGCCAGCAGTCGATGCTGTGGGCCAGCGGGCTCTCCCTGGCCGCGGTGGCCATCGTGATCATCGCGGGCTTCGGCGGCGTCCGCCATGCGCTCATGGCCAACGGCGTGCTCATCATCGGCATGGCCTGGGCCTTCGGCTGGGCGACCGTCAGCGTCGGCCACCTCAACATCCTCAGTGTGACCTTCACGGTCACGATGATCGGCGTCGGCATCGACTACGGCACCTACTACATCGGCCGCTACCTGGAACTCCGCCGGGCCGGCCGCCCCTGCGGCGCCGCGCTGTTGGAGACGAGCGGCTCCGTCGGCCCGGGCATCCTCACCGGCGCGATCACCACGGCGGTGGCCTTCTTCTGCGCCGCCCTGACGAGCTTCGTGGGCGTGGCCGAGCTCGGCATGATCGCCGGGGGCGGCATCCTCTTGTGCTGCGCCGCCGAACTGCTCGTGTTGCCGGCGGTGGTGGCGCTGGTGGACCGTGGTCCCTTGGGCGGCCGCATCCCCGAGCCGGTGCCGGTGCATGCCTGGCTCGCGCCGGTGGCGCGGCATCCGCGGTTCGTCGCCCTGGCGGCCATGGCGGGCACGATGGCGCTGGCCGGCGGCCTCCATGAGCTCGAGTACGACCACAACCTGCTCAACCTCCAGCCCGAGGGGCTCGAGAGCGTGCAGGTCGAGAAGAAACTACTCGAGGAGTGCGACCAGAGCGTGTGGTACGCCCTCTCGATCGCCGACTCCCGCGAGGAACTGCTCGACCGCAAGGAGCGGCTCAAGGCCCTGCCGAGCGTGGAGCGGGTCGACGAGATCGCGTCGCTGTTGCCGGCGGACGAGGAGCTGAAGCGGCCGATCATCGAACGGATCCGCGGACGGCTCGCCGGCCTGCCGGAGCGGCCCCCGGAGATCCCCGTCGACCGGCTCGACGCCCTCGGTGAGACGCTCTCCTGGGCGCAGGGCGAGGCGGCGAAGCGGCCGGGCGGCCTGCGGACGGCCTGGCACCTGGAACGGGCCCGCGAGGCGCTACGCCGCATGGGGCCGGCCGACTGCTACCGGGCGCTGGCCGTGTTCCAGCAGCAGGCCGCCGGCGACCTGCTCACCCGGCTGCACGCGCTGGCGAGCGTGGCCGACCCCGAGCCGCCGCGGCTGGAGGACCTGCCACCGAGCCTCGTCGAGCGGTTCGTCGGCTCGAGCGGCCGCCACCTGCTCAAGATCTACGGCCGCGGTGACATCTGGAACTTCGACTCGCTCGAGCGGTTCGTGCAGGAGGTTCGCAGCGTGGACGGGCGGGCCACCGGCAACCCGTTGCAGGCCTACGAGGCGTCGCTGGAGATGAAGCGGAGCTACGAGCAGGCGGCCCTTTCGGCCCTGGTCGTGATCCTGGCCGTGCTGTGGCTCGATTTCCGCAGCCTGACGCATGCGGTGCTCGCCGCCCTGCCGCTGGCCCTGGGCATGGCCCAGACGCTCGGCCTGATGGGCCTCGTGGGCATCGACCTCAACCCGGCGAACCTGATCGGCATCCCGCTGATCCTCGGGATCGCGGTCGACTATGGCGTGCACATCGTGCACGACGCACTCGAGCGGCCCGGTCCCTACCGGATCAGCGCCTCGACGGCCAACTCCGTGCTCGTCGACGCCCTGACGACGATCCTCGGCTTCGGCGCGCTGATGGTGGCGAGCCACAAGGGCCTGGAGAGCCTCGGCCGCGTGCTCACGCTCGGCGTGACCACCTGCACGATCACGTCACTGGTGCTCCTGCCGGCGATCCTGGCGCTCGTGCGGCCGGGACGGACGGCGGCGGAGCCCGTCGTCGAGGCGGAGGCCGAGCCCGCCGACGAGATCGAGCAACGGCAGGCCGCCTGAGCACCGCGGGCGGCGACCTTTCACACCGTGAGCCGGCGGGCCCGGGCGGCCACCGGCCAGCGGTCGATGGCGCGGCCGCCCGCGACGACCACCACCTCGGCGTGCAGCGCCACCGTGGGGCAGACGTGCCGCGGCAGCGCGTAGAGCACCGTCCCTACGGGATACGCCGCGGCCCGCGGCGTCTCGACGACGAGATGCTCCTCGTTGTGACCGGGAAAGGCGGCGTCCTCCAGGCCGAAGATCCGCACGCGGGGATGGGGCATCTCACTGGCGACGGCCTTGTGGCCGAGGTCGAGGCACAGGCGATCGGCTGTCGGCCGGCTCACCACCCGGGCGAGCAGAACGGCGGCATTGAGGAAGTCGAGATCTGGGCTCACCTGCGGCTGGCCCGCGTCCCAGAGGACGGTCGTGCCGGCGCCGTCCTCGACGCCCGCGTGTCGCGCCAGGATCGGGACCGTGGGCGTGCCGCTGGCGACGACCAGCGGCACCGGCAGCCCCGCCGCCAGCAGCTCGTCCCGCAGCCGCCACACGGGCGCGAACGCCGCAGTGGCCGCCGCCACGAGCCGGTCGTGGTCGGTGTCGTGCAGATGGCCGTCGTAGGCATGCAGCCCGCCGGGCGCGAGGCCGGGCGTGGCGGCGATCTCCCAGTTGATCGCCGCGGCCCCGGGCCCGGCTGCGACGCCGGTGCGGTGCATGCCGACGTCGAGATCGACGAGCACGTCGAGCGTCACGCCCTTGGCCGCGGCCGCCGCGGCCAGGTCGGCCACGCCGCGGTCGCTGTCGGCCAGCGCACGGAAGCGGGTCGCGGGGAACCGCAGGACCAACTCGGCGAGGCGGCATGCGGAGGGGCCGACGGCCGGGTAGGCGAGCAGCACGTCGCGGCCCCCGGCCGCAGCCGTCATCTCCGCCTCCGCGATCGTGGCGGCCTTGAACTTGCCGATGCCGCGGTCGAGCAGCATGCGGACAACCTGCGGCAGCTTGTGGGTCTTCACGTGCGGCCGCAGGCGCTCCGGACCCCCGGCCAGGGCGATCATGCGGCCGATGTTCTCCGCGATCCGTTCCGGGTAGACGAGCAGCGCCGGGGAGGCGATCTCGTCCTCGTTGGCGATCCGAAACCATTCGCCGGCCATGGGTGCCTCCGCGGTCGCAGCCGAAAACCCGGAGTCTATCGCCTCGGAAAGCAAACCACCCACGAACGGTCGCGGGGGAAACCGGCCTTGTGCGGCCACCGGCGGGCGCGGTACTTCCCCACGCTCACCGCGTCTTGCACAGGTGCCCCATGATCAGGTCTCGCTCCCGCCCGCCCTCGATTCGCCGGCTCCTCCCGCTCGCAGCCGCGCTGCTCTGCGGCGCCGGTCCGCTCCAGGGTTCCCCGGGGCCCGACCGGGTCGTGGACGTCGTGCTCGAGGACCAGTTCAAGAATCGCCGCGAGACGGGCCTGCTCCGCGGCGACGTGGTCGTGCTCGTCTATGCCGACCGCAAGGGGGCCGAAGCGGCCCTCGAAATCGGCCGCCGGCTGCACGTCCGCTTCCATCCCACGGCCGCCGGGGCGCCGGCGACCGAATGGTCGCGGCAGCCCGTCGTCGGCCTGCCGGGCTGGCCCGCCGGAGCCCGCGTGCCCGACGTGCACGTGATCCCGGTGGCCTGCGTCCCGGAGGTGCCCAAGGCGTTGCGGCCGGTCGCCCGGTCACGGCTGCGCAAGGAATCGGAGTTCGTCTCGGTGTGGCTCGACTTCGACGACGTGATGCGGCGGCAGTTCGGCATGGCACCCGACACGCCCAACGTCGCGATCGTCGACACCTTCGGCCGCGCCCACGCCACGCTGTCGGGGCACCTCGACGAACGGCAGTTCGAGGAGGTCGTGACCGTGATCCAACGGCTGCGGACGCAGGGCCGGCCCGACGCCCGCACGGCTGCCTCGCCCGCGTCGGTGGCGCGATGAGCCGGACCGTGGGCCGCCGCCCGGACGCCGCTACCGCGCCCGGTCCTTGAGTCGGCGGCTGGCCCGGGCGAGCGTCTCCCGTTCCTCGGGCGTCAGGCTCCCCTCGCCGCTACGGCTGATCTTGGCGAGAACCCGGTCGACGGCTTCGGTGAGCGATGCCTCGTCTTCCGCGGCGGGCTCGCCGTCAGGGCGGACGACCCGCATCGAAGGCCGGCGGCGGAAGAGCCGCTGTGCCGAGGTCCCCAGATCCTCGAGGCTCCAGCCCCGCCAGGCGTAGAGCAGCCCGAAGACGGCGCCGGCGAGGTGGGCGACGTGGGCCACGACGAGCTTCGAGTCGGACAGGCCGCTGCCGCTCCAGGCGCCGCCGAAGTCGATCGCCAGGTAGAGCACGCCCAGCGCCCAGACCGGGATCGGCAGCACGCCCCAGAAGTAGACGGTCTGCCGGGGGAAGTACCAGATGAAGACGGCGAGCACCGCCATCACGCCGCCGCTCGCTCCCACCAGCCGGACGTCGATCCCGGGCTCCTGGAACTGCTCTCCCACCACCCAGGCGATGCCGGCCATGACGATCGCGGCACAGTAGAAGCGGAGGAACTCCGCCCGGCCCATCACGCCCTCGACCTCGCGGCCGAAGAAGAAGAGCATCAGCATGTTGCCCAGGAGGTGGAAGGGCGAGTACTTCTGCGTGAGGCCGATGGTCCGGAGCTTCTCCTGGAGCTCGAGGCTCGGGCCGTCGTGGAGAAACCCGTAGGTCAGCAGCTGCCAGAAATGGAGCGGATGTTCGATGAGGTTCGTGTGCAGCGAAAAGATGTCGTTGAGGCACAGCCGCAACGGAAACACCTCACGGACCAGATCGCCAGACAGGACGAAGTTCGCCAGCCAGATGCCGACGTTGAGGGCGATCAGGATCCCCACGCCGCTCCACCCGGAAGCGTACGAACCGTGCGGGTCGCGGAAGTAACCGCGGTCCTGGAATCCCATGATGTGTTCGGCGGCGGCGGGTGGGCCGCGCAGCTGCCGGCCTGTGGCCGCATCGTAGGGGTCGCGGCGGGCCGCCGGCAACGGCCCCATCGACGGGGTGGTGCCGCTACACTGTTTCGCCGACGGGCCCGTGCCCGGCGGGCGGCCGATGGACGGCCGGCCGGATCGGGGACAACTCAAGGGGATCGCGACGATGGCGACGAACGGACCGCTCGGCCGCAAGCTGCGGATGGGGATCGTGGGGGGTGGGCAAGGGTCGTTCATCGGACGCGTGCACGTCACGGCCGCCGTGCTCGACAACCGCGCCGCGCTCGTGGCCGGCGCCTTCTCCAGCGATGCGGCCCGCTCCAAGGCCAGTGCGGCCGACTACGACGTCGATCCCGCCCGGGCCTACGGTTCCTATCAGGAGCTGTTCGACAAGGAGCGGGCCCTGCCGGCCGACCGGCGGATCGACTTCGTCTCGGTCACGACGCCCAACCACATGCACTTCCCCGTGGCCAAGGCCGCGGTCGAGGCCGGCTTCCACGTCGTGTGCGACAAGCCGCTGACGCTCACGCTCGCCGAGGCCGAGGAACTGGCGAAGGCCGTCGCCAAGGCGAACGTGGTGTTCGCCGTGACCCACAACTACACCGGCTACCCGCTCGTCCGGCAGGCCCGTGAGATGATCCTCTCCGGCCAGCTCGGTGAGATCCAGGCGATCCGCGCCGAGTACATCCAGGGCTGGCTGCGAACCAGGCTCGAGAGCGAGGGGCAGAAGCAGGCTGCCTGGCGGACCGACCCGACCAAGAGCGGCGCGGCCGGCTGCTTCGGCGACATCGGCACCCACGCCTACAACCTCGGCCGCTACATGACCGGCCTGCTGCCGGAGAAGATCTCGGCGCACCTGAAGATCTTCGTGCCCGGCCGGCCACTCGACGACTACGGCACCGCCGTGATTCGCTACGAGAATGGCGGTCTGGGCACCGTCACGGCCTCGCAGATCAGCCATGGCCGCGAGAACGACCTCCGCATCCAGATCGACGGCACGCTCGGCAGCCTCGAATGGCACCAGGAGGAGCCCAACAAGATGCTGGTGCGGCACAACGGCAAGCCGCACCAACTGTACACCCGCGATCCCAACGCCCCGTTCATGAACGCCTCCGGCAAGGCCGCCTGCCGGCTGCCGTCGGGACACCCCGAGGCCTTCTTCGAGGCCTTCGCCAACGTCTATCGGACGGCCTTCGACGCCATGGCCGAGGCGGCCGGCGGCGGATCGTTCGAGCGGACGAACACCATCTATCCGAACATCCACGACGGCGTGGAGGGGATGTACTTCATCGAGCAGGCGGTGGCCTCGAGCAAGGCCGACGGCGGCTGGCTGCCGCTCAAGCACCCGCTGGCCAGGCGGTGAGCGGCCGCATGGCGTCGACCGACACCAAGTATCTCGTCTTCGACATCGAGAGCGTGGCCGACGGCGACCTCGTCTCCCGGTTGCGGTACCCCGGCGAGAAGCTCTCCGCCGCGAAGGCGATCGCCACGTACCGGGCCGAGTTGCTCGCCGAGAACGGCAAGGATTTCATTCCCTACACGTTCCAGCTGCCGGTGTCGCTGGTCGTGGCGAAGCTCGGCCGCGACCTCGCCCTGCAGGATCTCGTGGCCCTCGACGAGCAGCAGTCGCGGCCGCACGAGATCGTGAAGCAGTTCTGGGCGGGGTGGATGAAACATCAGCGGCCGCGGCTGGTGAGCTTCAACGGCCGGGGCTTCGACATCCCGCTCCTGGAACTGTGCGCCTTCCGCTACGGGATCCCGATCCCCGACTGGTTCGCCGAGGATGCCCGGAGCTTCGACCAGCCCCGCTACCGCTACAACACCGCGGCCCACTTCGATCTGCACGAGTGGCTGACAAACTCGGGCGCCTCGCGGTTCACCGGCGGCCTCTCCTTGGCGGCGAACCTGATCGGCAAGCCGGGAAAGATGGACGTGGCCGGCCACATGGTGCAGGATCTGTGGGACGCGGGGAAGGCGGCGGAGATCCACGATTATTGCCGCGGCGACGTGCTCGACACGTATTTCGTGTTCCTCCGATCGCGGGTGGTGGCGGGCGACATCGATCTCAAGCGGGAGCACGCCCTCATCGATCAGGCCCGGAAGTGGATCGCGGACAAGGCCGAGACGAGCCCGGGCATGGCCCGGTATCTCGCCGCCTGGGGCGACTGGCAGAGCCCGTGGTGAGCGGCACGGTGCCGTGCTCCACGGGTCGAGTACGGGCGGTCGAGTAGACTAGGCGGTGTCGTGTCAGTCCGCCTCGTGGAGCCGCTTCCGCCATGCCCGCCCTCTGGCTGCCGTGCCTGCTCACTGCCCTGCTGCTGGCCGATGCCGCTCCCGCCCGCGGCGCCGACCTGCCCGCGTTTCCCGGCGCCGAAGGATTCGGCACCAGCACGCAGCACGCCCGCGGCAAACCGGTGTTCCACGTCACCCGGCTCGACGACGTCGACGCGCAGCAGCGGCCCGAGTCCTTCCGGGGACCCGACAGGGCGGGTGGCCTCCGCTGGGCGCTCACCGCGGCCGCGGCGGCCGGCGGCGGCTACATCGTGTTCGACGTCGCCGGCACGATCCAGCTCCGCCGCGATGCCGAGGTGCCGGCGAACGTCTACATCGCCGGCCAATCGGCCCCCGGCGGCGGGATCGCCGTGACGGGCGGCCGGATCGTGATCCGCGGCCGCGACGTCGTGATCCGCAACATCCGCCACCGCGGCGGTCTGAAGCCGGAGGGGGATGCGATCCTCATCGAGGAGCCGGCCGCCAACGTCGTCCTCGACCACGTCTCGATCTCGTTCTTCCGTGACGGTGCCGTCGACACGGTGGGCGCGAAGGACGTGACCATGCAGTGGTGCCACATGGGCGACGCGGTCGACGCCCTCACCGACGAGCCGTACCACGGCCTCCCCAACCTGCTCCGCACCCGCACCGACCGGGTCACGATCCACCACTGCTACTACACCCATGCCCACTCCCGCGTGCCGCTGTTCACCCCTGATTCCTACGTGAAGGACGACTCCGCCCGCGGCGGCCTGATCGAGTTCTCCCAGAACGTGGTCTACGACTACCGCAAGTACCCCTCGTCGTTTCCCGCGCCCGACGGCCGCGGCAACGCCATCGGCAACCTGTACGTGCCCGGGCACCACACCCACGGCTCGAGCCAGCCCCGCGGCGTGATCGAGGGGGACAAGAACTTCACGATCTTCGTCAAGGACAACATCGCCCTGTCGAGTTTTCCCGATCGCCCGGGCCACGACAACAAGGTCAAGGGCGAGAGCAAGGACCACCACGTGCACCGCGGCAAGGACGCGCCGGTGGCCGGCTGCCGGCCGAACGCCACGCTGCCCGAGACCGCCGTCCTGCACAACCCGCAGCCGGGGCGGTTCAACGTGGCCGACACGCGGTTCGCCGAGATCCCGCCGCTCACCTACCAGCCGCTGCCCCGGGCCGTGGACGCCGTGATGAACTTCTTCGGGGCCCTGCCGCACGACGCGACCGACCAGCGGCTGCAGAACGAACTGCTCACCCACACGGGCGAGTGGAAGATGCAGCAGCCCGACGACAGGAACGCCTACGAGGGCCAGGCGGCCCCGGACGCCGACGCCGACGGCATGCCCGACGCCTGGGAGAAGAAAAAGAAGGGGCGGAACCTCGCACCCCACGGCCACGATCTCGACAAGCGATACGAGAACATCGAGATCTACCTGCAGGAGCGCATGGAGCAGCTCGTGAAGGCGGCCCCGGACGTCGAGGCCTGGAAGAAGATCACCGTCGGCCGCTGACGGCCGAGGCTACGGCTTCTCGGTAACGGCAGGTTCGGCCGGCTTGTCCGCGGCGGCGGGCGGCTCGGCTGCCGGAGGCTCGGGCGGCGCGAACGACGCGGGCGGTTCAACGGTCTGCGGCAGCGAGACGGCCGCCGCCACCGCCTTCGCGGCCAGCCGTCCCTTGTCGTCGAGTTTGCCCTTGGCCGCCCGGACCTCGACGGTCACCAGCCGGCCATTGACCACGAGCGCCAGGAACGATCGGTCGATCGGCTCGTCCACGGTCCCCATCTGGGCTCGTCCCGGGCCTGCGTAGGCCGCGGCCAGATGGTCGCCGATCGTGACGGTCGCCGGCGGCTGGACCAGCGTGCTTTTGCCGTCGGCGGTGAACGACTCGGCAAGGCTGGCCGCGACCGCCTCCACGAAGGCGTCGTGGTTGGCGGCCGTCACCTCGGCGAAGCCCTCCGGCGGATCGGCCGCGATGATGGTGATCGCCGGATACGTCTTCTGGGCCGAGGGAGTGTAGCGGACCAGGTATTCCTTCGACCGCGGCCCGCGGGCCCAGCCCTGCGGCGACGCGACCATCAGCCGGCCCTGGTCCACCGTGATCGCGGAGGCACGATTGATCTCGGGAAGCTTTTCCGGCTCCGGCTCGACGGCTTGAGCCGCCGCGGCGCCGGCCGCCGGCTTGGCCTTTTTCTTCTTCGTGGTCTTGGCGGCACAGCCGCCCGCCGGGACGAGCAGCGCGGCGGCGAGCAGGCAAACGGCGGCGAGCAGGCGGCCGGACATGATCACTCCGCGATGGGTTCCTTGATCAGCTGGATGAAGTGGTTCGCGCCAAGTTCGGCCGCCTTCTTCTCGGCCGCCTTCTTGTCGGCATACTCGAACATCGCCAGCCGCTTCATCGCCTGGTTGAACACGCCCCAGTAGGCCTTCATGCGGGAGACCTTGGCCACCTTCTTGCGGCTCGGCTTCTTGACGGCCGGCTTCTTCTCCTTGACGGCCTTCTCCTTCTTCTCCTTGGCGGGCTTCTCCTTGGTGGCCTTCTTCGTCTTACCGCGGGCCTCCGCCGCCTCCGCCTGGGCCCGCAGTTCCTTCCGGTTCACCACTTTTCGCGCCATCGTGCCGTCGCCATCCTTCCCGTGCGTGGCGGACTGTGCCGCCGTGGAGTGTGGGTCGTGGGTCCAAGGACCGGCCGCCGCCGGCGGGCCCCGGGAAGCGAGCAGTATAGCGGCACCGTGCCGGCTGCACGACGGGCGTATACTTGCCTCCGATGGCCGCCACCCTCGCCCCCGCGCCACCTCCGTTTCCGCACTACCGTTCGCTGCCCGACGCGGCGATCGACGCACGGATCGAGGCCGTCCGCCGGCGGATGGGCGAGCGGCTCGTGATCCTCGGCCACCACTACCAGCAGGACGGCGTGATCGCCCACGCGGACTTCCAGGGCGACAGCTACCAGCTTTCGAAGTCGGCCGCCGGCCGTGACGCCTGCGAGGCCATCGCCTTTTGCGGCGTGCACTTCATGGCCGAGACCGCCGACATCCTCGTCAACACGCCGGAGAAGGTCGCCGCGCGGGGCGGCCGCCGCGTGACGGTGGTGCTGCCCGACATGGCTGCCGGCTGCTCGATGGCCGACATGGCCGCGATCGAGCAGGTGGAGGACGCCTGGAGTGACCTCGGTGGCGTGATCGACACGGCCGACGTCACGCCCGTCACCTACATCAACTCGGCCGCGAGCCTGAAGGCCTTCTGCGGCCGGCACGGCGGCATCGTCTGCACCTCGAGCAACGCCCGGGCCGTGCTCGACTGGGCCTTCGCCCGCACCCGCCGGGTGCTGTTTTTTCCCGACCAGCACCTCGGCCGCAACACGGCGCGGAAGATGGGCATCCCCCTCGACGAGATGTGCGTCTGGGACCCGCACGACCCGACGCTCGGCGGTAATCCGCGGGCCCGCCTGGAGCAGAGCCGCGTCATCCTCTGGCAGGGGCACTGCAGCGTCCACGCGATGTTTCGCCCCGAGCACGTCGACGCCTTCCGGGCGAACCTGCCGGGCGTCAAGGTCCTCGTGCACCCGGAGTGCTCGATGGAGGTGGTGGACAAGGCCGATCTCGTGGGCTCCACGAGCTTCATCCTCAAGACCGTGGAACAGGCGGCTCCCGGATCGAAGTGGGCCATCGGCACGGAGCTGCACCTCGTCAAGCGGCTCGAGCAGAACCACCCCGAGCAGACGATCCGCTTCTTGTCGCCCACGATCTGCATGTGCGCGACGATGTACCGCATCGACCTGGCGCACCTCTGCTGGAGCCTCGAGCACCTCGAGGCCGGCAAGCCCGTGAACGTGATCCGCGTCGACGACGAGACGGCCCGGTGGGCCGTGACCGCGCTCGAGCGGATGCTGGCCGTGTCATAGAGGCAGCGTCGCCGATCAGCCGTCGAGGGCGGATTCGAGCGGCCTGTGGAGCGCCACGAGCCGCTTGTGCCGCGAGAAGGCCCGCTCATAGGCCGCCCGAGCGGCCTGTCGGGGCGTGAACCGCCGCGGGACGCCCGCGGCATGCCGATCCAGGAACGCCGCCCAATCGCTCGCCTCGCCGGCCAGCGCCTCGTCCCGATACTTCGCCAACAACGCGGCCCCCCAGGCCGTGCCCTCGGCCGCACCGTCGCGGATCACGACCGGCGTGCCGAAGGCGTCGGCGAGCACCTGGCCCAGTTGCGGCGTCTTGGCGAGGCCGCCGGAGAGGATGATCTCCGTCCGCGGAAAGCCCTGGGCGTCGAGCAGTTCGCTGCCGATCCGCAGGTTGAAGATCACGGCCAGCAGCATCGCCTTGGCCGCGTTGCCCGGCGTGGCGTTCGCGGCATCGAGGCCGAACAGGCATGCCGTGCCGCCCCGCGACACGCCCAGGCCCGGCTCGTCGTCGAGGAAGGGGAGTGCGGCCAGTCCGCCGCAGTCGTCGGCCGCGGCGAGCACCTGGGGGAGCCCCGCCGCGAACGCCGCGCTGCGGACGGTCGCGGCTCCCCCGGGCAGGCCCCGGCCGAACATCTCGCCCACGGCGTTGAGCGCCGTCGGGCCGTTGCGCAGGAAGACCATGTTGATCGGCTTTCCATCGGGGGCGCAGAAGTGGTCGATCGCCTGGGCGATCCCCGTGAACCGCCGGTCGCCCACGGCGTTGGCGACGACGCTCGTGCCGAAGCTCATCGACACCTGCCCGGCCGAACCGATGAGGGAGCCGGCGAGCGCCGCCGGCTGGTCCCCTTCGGCGGCCGCGACGGGCACCCCCTGGGGCAGTCCGAGCAGTCGCGCGCCGCGGGCGTCGAGTGTGCCGCCGTCCGCGCCGGCCCGCCGCACCGCCGGCAGCAACTCGGCGAGCGGTCGCACCCGCGGCGCGCCCGGGAGCGAGGCCACGAGGGCGTCGAAGTCGGCGAGCCGCTGGGCGTCGTAGTCGAGCGTCCGCTGGTCGATGGGGAACATGCCGGCCGCGTCGCCGATGCCGAGGAGCCACTCGTCGGTCAGCAGCCGGGCGATCCAGCCCGACGGCGTGGTGAGGCGGGCGACGCGGGCGGCGCGGTCGGGGTGGTTGCGGATCGTCCAGAGCC
>JBJTHX010000006.1:0-4958 GCA_046094745.1 Planctomycetia bacterium | reverse complement strand
CGGCTGCCCGCTGGGCGGCGTGATCCACCCCCCCGTCGCGGCCGGGCGGCTATTCCGGCCGGGGGCCCCGGGCGCCCTGCCGGCCGCGGCCGCCGGTCGCGGCCCCGTGGACTTGGCGGCGGCCTACGCGCTTCTGGCCGTCCTCTTCGGCCTCTGGTCGGCCTGGCCGCGGGATCACTCGAGCCCGTAGGCCCCGGCCACCGGGATGTCGATACCACGGCGGGTCGCGAACTGCGTCCGCGACAGGAACCGCGGCTCGAGGTTGAACGTCACGCCCACGTTGTTGCGGCTGTAGTCGACATTGAAGCCGAAGGTCATCAGGAACGACTCGCCGATCCGCACGAGCTGGAAGTTCTGGCCGATGTTGCGGCCGGTGAGGTCGATCGCCGAGCCGAAGGAGCTCGCCCACTTCGGGCTCATGCGGTAGGTGTAGGAGCCGGTGAGCACGGCCGCGTTGATCGGGCCGCCGAACTCGTTGAAGCCGATGTAGAAGCTGCCCCGCGGTGTGCGGTTGAGCAGCATGCCGACCGTGTAGAGCTGCTGGCCGCCGGAGAAGAAGTCGACGTCGGCCGTCGAGAGCACCGTGGTGCGGTCGCCCACGTGCCAGCGGAAGTCGTACTGCCACAGGCCCATCACCTGGCCGAAGTTCTGGCTCGTCGTCGGGAACAGTTCGCCGTCGATGTCGAGCGTGATCCAGTCGATGATCCGCCGGCTCCCCAGCGGGCCGCGCTTCGTCTGCCAGCGCTGCCGGGCGGCCAGCCGGAAAACGGACAGGTCGTTGGCGATCTCCGTGGGGCCGGTCACCCAGCTGGCCAGGCCGCGGCGGACGGCATAGGTCCGCGGGTCGTACTTGTTGCTCGGGCCGAAGATGAAGGGGGCGGACAGCGGGATCGGCTGGCCCGGGACGGCGCCGTAGTCCCAGTAGGGGATGTTGCGCCGGTACTGGTTGATCGCGTCGTCGTCGATCTGGTCGTAGAGTGGGAACTGGTCGATGCTCTGCGTGGCGTCGGCGTACGCGTACTCCATCTCGAACACGACCTTGTGGGCGAGGCCGTGCACGTTCCAGAGCTGGCTCTCCACCGCGTTGTCGGCCGTCCACATCGGCAGGCTCGACCGGATGCCCACCTGGCCGTAGGCCCGGTCGATCGGCGACTGGTCGATGTCCTGCCCCCAGTGGGCCAGTTCGCCCAGCGCGTAGGGCACGACCTTCACGGCGCCCACCTGGAACGGGAGGTCGAGTTCCTGCCGCGTGGCGATCCGTTCGCCGATCACGTTGTTCTCGTAGGGCAGGGTCGTCCACACGTTCAGACCCTGGCCCACGGTCGGCTGCTGCGGCAGGTTCTGCCGCACGTACGAGATCCCGGAGTGCTCGTACCATGACACCGCGTCGTTGAGCAGCGGCTGGGCCATCCAGTAGTGGTCGAGCCGCGGCCACCACTCGCTCTGCGTGAAGAAGGGATCGACCCTGACGCTCGACAACAGTCGCAGTTCGCGGTTCTCGACGGGCCGTCGCAGGTCGAGCCAGGTCCGCTGCTCGTAGCCCTCCTCCCACTCCGACTCGTAATACTCCTCGAGGAAGTTGGTGTCGCTGATCCAGCCGGCCGTGCCGCGGGCCTGCCAGCCGCCGAAGAAGCTGTCGGTCGTGCCGCCGAGGTCCTGGCGGTGCCGCCAGAACGAACGGCCGCGGAACGTGCGGTTCGGGAAGCCGGGATAGGTGAAGTCGCGGCGGTAGAGGCCGAGGTTGTCGCGGCCCACGTCGCCGATGAACCAGGCGTCGAGGTCGCCGCTGGCCGGCGTGCCCAGGCCGAGGAAGTCCGGGCGGTTGTAGAGCAGCGACGTGCCGCCACCCGGGCCGCGCAGGCTCAGGTAGTCGACGTCGAAGTCCCAGTCGACCCCGTCGGGCGGCCGCCGCCAGCCGAGGACCTGGAACGCGTCCCAGCCGGTGAGGAGCTGGGTGCCGAAGATCTGGTCGTTCTTCACCTGCACGTTGTTGATGTAGAAGGTGGGCTTCTTGGCGTTCGTCGCCAGCACCGGCCACCAGAGCACGGGCACGCCCCCGAGGGTCACGGTGTTGCCACGGCTGGTGATGAACTGCTGGTGCTCGACCTGCGGCTCCCCGCTGACGGGATCGACGGCGGGCTGCCCGAGGGGCCCGCCGAGGGGCACCTGCTCGTCGGTGAACTCCAGTTCCCGCGAGCGGAACTCCCAGGTCGGCACGCCCAGGCGGCTGGAGGTCAGGCCGGTCCGGGTGGCGACGAACCGGCTTCGGTCGACCTGCCGCAGCACGTCGGCCCGCAGCCGCACCGCCCCCGAGTAGTTGTCGACGGGCGTGAGCACGGTGGCACCGGTGATCACCCCGCTCGAACGCGGCACGTCGTAGAACATGCTCACCGCCTCGACCACCCGCTGGCCCTGGCGGAAGACGACGTTGCCTTCCATGTAGAGTTCCAGCGGCACGTCGGCCCCCTGGGCGGCGCCGCCGTTCAGGTCGGGCTGTCCCTGGCCCCGCGTCCAGATCACGAGCCGGTCGGCCGAGATGTCGAGCGGTCCGGCCGGGTCGACGCCGTCGACCACGAGGTTCACGCCCGAGTTGATCACCGCGATCCATTCGTTGCCGGCCGGGCTGGGGAACCACTTCACGGCCAGCGGCACGCTCGACCGCGGGACGGCCCGCAGTCGCCGCATGGCCGGTGCGGCCGCCACCGGCGGCGCGGCCGGGGCGCCGAACTCGCTGAACTGTGTCCGCTGGATGGGGTTCACCGCGGCCGCGTCGTCGGACACCGTGGCCTCGGACTCGGAGCCGTCGGCGGGCTGTTCGTAGATCGGCGGCGTGCCCGTCGCGGCCACGACGCTCGCGAAGTCGAGTTTCGGATCGCGGAGCATCCAAAATCGGCCGCTCCACCGGGGGCCGCGGACGCTCGCGCTCGCCTCGTCTCCCGCCGACTGCACCCGCACGTCGCCCGCCATGCGCACGAGCATGCTGCGGACGCGGGGCCGCACCGGCCCGTCGTCCGCCGCCGGCGCCGTGCCCGGGTCCTGCTCGATCCAGACGACGGCCTCGTGGCCGCTGGCCTCGGTCGCGCCCTGCACGATCCGCACGCCACCGGTCAGGTGCCAGACGTCGTAACTGCCCTCGGTCCACCGCGCGGCCTGCGTGGCCTTCACCGTCACGGGCTCGCTCGGGTCGACGCTCGGCACCTCGATCCGGCCCGCCTCGGCGATCGCGGCGGCGAGCCCGCGGGCCGGCAGCGCGGCCAGCGCGCCGGCCGTCGCCCGGGGCGCGACGACGGCCTCCGGCTCCGCAGCGCGCACCGCGGCCGTCCCTGACACGAGCAGGCAGGCGATCAGGAGACGCAGCGGCGCGCACGGCGGCCGCGGCGCGCAGAGCGGACCGTGGCGGATGGGCGCGGCAGGTCTGTCGCGGCTGGACACGCTGTCTGGAGGGCTCCGAAATGAGGGCGGACGGTCCGCCGGGAAAAAAGCACGGGACTATAGGAGCGGCCTCGAAACACGGTCAAGGCATCACCGGCAGGCACGGCAAGCCGGAAAACCTGCGGCGGCTCGGCGGCAGGACGGGTAAAATGCCCGGCTTTTCCCCGCCGCCGCGGCCGCCTCGCGGTCCGCCGCGGCCTCCGTTCGAGCCGGCCGCCGATGGCACCTTCCTCCCCGTTTCGAGTCGCCGGCCGCATCGCCGATCGGCTGATCGCCTGGCGGGTGCCGCTGTTCCTCGTCGCGCTCGCGCTCGTCGCGGCGGCCGTCGAACGGTCGGGCCAACTGCGGTTCTCGCGCTCGATCGACAAGATGTTCGATCGCTCCGACCCGGCGCTCGTGCCCTATCGCCGGCTCACCCGCACCTATGGCTCGAGCGAGATCGTGCTCGCCGCATACGAGGACCAGGAACTCTTCTCCGCCGACGGCATCGCGCGGCTGGGAGCGTTGACCGCGCGGCTGGCCGCCAGGCCGGGCGTCGCATCGGCGACGAGCCTCGCATCGACGCCGCTCGGGCCGCGGATCATCGAACTCGAGGACGGCCTCGCCGCCGGCTGGGCCCGGCGGCTGGTGGGCCTCATGGAGGGCTACGCGGTCGGGCCGGACCACCGCACCGCCGCCGTGGTCTGCGTGCTCGAGGCCCCCGGGCCCGCCGCGCAGACGGCCCGCGACCAGGCCGTCTCGCGGGCGGGAACGATCGACGCCTTGCGGCAGGTGATGGCGGAGTACCCATCCGGCACCGTGGCCGGAGAGCCGGCCATGCTCCGCGACGGGTTCGCGATGCTCGAGCGGGACGGCAACGTGCTCGGTACCGCCAGCGGCGTGCTCGCCGGGCTCGTGCTACTCGTCTCCTTCCGCAGTCTTCGCTGGCTGCTCGTGCCGCTGGCCGTCGTGCTCTGGGCCCTGTGGGCCACCCGCGGCACGCTCGCCATCCTCGGCCTCGAACTCACGATGGTCTCCACGATGCTCTCGGCGATGATCGTGGTCGTCGGCATCGCCACGGTGACCCACGTGATCGTCGAGTTCCGCAGGCAGCGATCGCTGGGGCTCGAGCCGCCGGCGGCGCTCCGCGCGGCCCTGACGCTCCTGTTCTGGCCCGTCGTGGGCGCCATCGCCACCGACGTGATCGGCTTCGGCTCACTCGTCGCCAGCCGCGTCGGCCCGGTGCACGACTTCGGCGTGATGACGTCGATCGGTGCCGCCATGGTCCTGGCGGCGGCCGGCCTGGTCGTGCCCTTTCTCGCCCTGGCGGGCCGGTTCGACGCCGACCCGCGGATGGCCTGGGGCGAATCCGTGCTCGGGGCCGGACTCGACGGCCTCGTCGCCCGGATCGTCCGCCGGCCGCTGCCGATCCTCGGCGTGTCGCGGGCGGCGGTGGCCGCCGCCACGGCCGGCATGCGCTGGCTCGCCGTCGAGACCGACTTCACCCGCAACTTCCGCCCCGACAGCCCGACGGTGGCCGCCTACCG
>JBJTHX010000005.1:0-7301 GCA_046094745.1 Planctomycetia bacterium | reverse complement strand
CCGCGATGCAGGAGCGACGCCCACAGCACCGGCGCCGCGAGCGACACCATCGGAGTCGCCAGCCCCACGAGCAACAGCGCGAATGCGACCACCGTGGCGCCGAAGACCACCCGCACCCCCGTGGCCGACGTCGCCAAGTCGTAGAGCGAACAGCCGAAGGGCGACCGCCAGGCCGCGGCCGGGGCGGGGTCGATCAGGCCACCCGGGCCGAACCACGCCTGCACGTCGCCGGCATAGCTCCACAGCAGAAGCAGCCCGACCGCGGCCGCCAGCATCCGCACGATCGCCCGCGGCCGCGGGTCGGCGGGCGTGAACCAGAACGCGAGCCAGCGGTCGGCGAGGCGATCGGACGACGAGGCGGAGTCGCCGCTCATGGCGCCGTCTCCCGGCCCCGGATCAGCGGCGCGAGTTCGCCGCGGGGCTCGCTCTTGATGAGTTGCACTTCGCCGTCCACGACACGCACGCGGGCCGTGAAGACCGGCAGCGGCTCATCGTCCGCCGGCGGCCCGGCCCGCTCCGGCAGCGGCCACCGCACGACCCGCACCCGCACGTCCTCGCTGCCCAGGTCGGCGAACGCCCCGCGGCCGACGGCCGCCGCCAGCACGGCGGGGTCGCCGGCGCCGCCGACGGCGATCGCCTTGGCGAGCCGCCGCCAGCCGGCCGCCCGCTCGCCGCCAGCGCCGCCGGGCAATTCGATCACCGCGTCCGCATCACGGCCGCCCCAGGCCTCGATCTCGAGGGCATGGTCCGCGTCTTCCGGAACGCCATGCGTGAGGTGGTGCTCGAACCCGAGATCGAGCCAGGCCGGCTGGAGCCACGGTGCGAACAACCGCCCCTTGATCGTGCGCACGAGCGTCGACGAGCCGCTCGCCGAGTTGCCGAGGATCGTGAGCCCGAGGCCGAAGAGATAGACGCCCAGCGCGACCGTCACGACCGCCTTCACGGCATCGGACGGCCCGCGCGGCGCGGCGGAACGCGGAGCATGCGAATCCGACATGAGCACTCGAAATGCTGGTGCGGTGCCAAACCCGTGCGAGTGTGCGTCCCCGTTCCCGGCGTTGCCAGTCGGCTTTTTCTCGCCCGGCGGGAGGGAGACGTGCCACATGCGTTGACACACCCCTGCGATCCCGATAATTTTAGGTGCTGACTCGGCCCCGCGAGTCCCGCGACACACGGGGGATTAGCTCAATTGGGAGAGCGTCTGGCTGGCAGCCAGAAGGTCAGGGGTTCGAATCCCCTATCCTCCATTTTACGCCTGCCGGGCCATCCATGGCCCCGGCAGGCTGCTCCGAGGGCTCGCCCTCCAGGCGAGCGGTCAGTAGTGCGCGGTCCGTCATGGCCCCGGCAGGCTGCTACGAGGGCTCGCCCTCCAGGCGAGCGGTCAGTGGTGGGCGGTCCGTCATGGCCCAGCCCTCGATGACTGACGACATCGCTTGGATCGACGGTCGGTTCGTCCCACGAGCCGAACTGGCGTTGCCCATCGGCGATGCGGGCTTCGTCCTCGGGGCCACCGTCACGGAGCAACTGCGGACGTTCCGCGGCCGGCTGTTCCTCCCCGACGAGCACGCGCGGCGGCTGGCGGAGTCGCTGGCCCTCGTGGGCATCGAGCCGCCCCTGCCGCCGGACGAGATCATGCGGGCCGCGGCGGACGTCGCCGCCCGCAATCATGCGCTCGCCGCCGCCGGCTCCGATCTCGGCGTCGTGGCGTTCGTCACGCCCGGCGACCTGCCCGCCCAGCACGCGGGCCGCGCGGGCCAGCCACGGGCGGTGGTGCACTCGTTTCCCCTGGCCTTCGCGACCTGGGCTGCGGCCTACGACGACGGCGTCGTGCTGCGGAGCGTGTCGGTCGCGCAGGTGCCCGAGGCCTGCTGGCCACTGCGGGCCAAGGTCCGCAGCCGGCTCCAGTACTTTCTCGCGGATCGCGAGGCCCGCGGCCGCGAACCCGGGGCCCGGGCGATCCTTGCCCACGCCGATGGCCGGATCAGCGAGACCTCGACGGCCAACGTGGCGGTCGTCCGCGACGGCACGGTCGTCACCCCTCCGCCCGCCGACGCCCTGCCCGGGATCAGCCTCGGCTATGCGCGGCGGCTGGCGGCCGCGGCCGGGATTCCCTGGCACGAGGCCTCGCTCACCGCCGCCGACCTCGCGACCGCCGACGAGATCCTGCTGACGAGCACGCCCTCCTGCATCCTGGCCGCCACGCGGTTCGACGGGCGGCCCGTCGGGTGCGGGCGGCCGGGCCCCATCTTTCGGCGTATCCTGGAGGATTGGACCGCGGCGCTGGACCTGGACATCCGCGGCCAGGCCGTCGCCCACGGCACGGCCTGAACCCGCCCCGCCCTCGGACCGCCGCGACATGCGCCGCTCGCTCCGCCTCATCCTGCTCGTCGGCCTCACCGCGATCGCCGTGCCGCTGGTGCCGTTCCTGGCCTGCGGTGCCCGGTTCGACACGCTGGTCGCCGACTGGCTCGATCCGCTCCCCCCGCCGCCGGTGCTCGCGGCCCTGGAGGTCGGCGTGCTCGCCGCCGATCTGCTCCTGCCGGTGCCGTCGAGCATGGTGGCCACGCTCGGGGGCGCGGGGCTCGGAGTCGTCGCCGGCACGCTCTGCGCCTGGGCGGGCATGACGGCGGGCGCGGTCGCCGGCTGGTGGCTCGGCCGCACCGCCGCCGGGGCCGCGCTCGACCGGATCGACGCCGCGGATCGCGCCCTGCTCGCGCGGCAGGAACGGCGGCTCGGGCCGCTCCTCGTCGTGCTCACGCGACCGCTGCCGCTCGTGGCCGAGGCGACCGCCCTGTTCGCGGGCGCGGCCGGGATGCCGCTGCCCGCGTTCCTGGCGGCGGCCGCCGGGGGCAACCTCGCGATCGCGTTCGCCTGGAGCCTCGTCGGGGCCCTCGGCCGCGGCGCGGACTCGCTGCCGTGGGTGCTCGCGGCGTCGCTGGCGGTGCCGGTGGCAGGTGCCCTGCTCGCCCTGCGTTGGCCGGCTACTCGAGCGACTTCGTCAGGAACGCGGGCGCGCAGCCCTTGATCGCGGTCAGCGGCACAACTCCCTGTCAGCAGGGATTGCGCGGAACTCCTCGATCCTCCATCCAGTCCGGACGCGGTGCGATCACCGGCGCGGGACATTCGCGGCCGTTGCCCCGGCGGAATTGCGGTTCCTATACTGGAGTGAGTGTCCGGTCGTCGCATCGCCGGAGGGCTGCGGCATGTTCGGATCGGATCGTCTCCCGACTTTCGTGCTCGCCACGCTCATGGTGGTGGCGGGGGATGCGGTGCCGGGCACGGCGGCCGAACCGGGCCGCGGCGACTTCGCCGCTGTCGCCGCGCGGGCCCGCCGCCTCGCGAGGAACGGCAAGGCCAAGCCGGCCGACCGGGTCGCGGTGCTCGCCGAACTGGCGGAGCATGCGACGCCCGAGGCGGCCGCGCTGATCGCCACGGTGGGGCTCGCCGCAGCCGATCTCGCGGCCCGCACGGCAGCCCGGGCGACGCTCGTGGAACTCGCCGCGGATCCCGCCGTGAAGGCCCATCTGTTCGCGGAGTATCGGCGGCAGTCCAAGCGTCCCGGCGCGGTCACGGCAGAAGTGGCCCTCGTGCTGCTGGCCGTCGAGGCCGACGACGAGCACGGCGAATTCCGCGGGCTGCTCGAGCGGATGCCACGGGCGGCGCTGCTCACGTGGACGGCGGCCGTCTGCGATGCCGCCTCCCGGGCCTGCGATGCGACGACGCTCACCGCGGTGCGGACGCTGGCAACGCTCCGCTGCTTCTCCGACAGCCTCCCCTGCCGCCGCGGCGTGATCGCGACCCTGGCCCGGATCCCGGAACCGCAGGCGATCGAGACGCTCATCGACATGCTGGACGGCGTGCGGGGCGAGGCCCGTGGCGACGTGATCCGGCATCTGGAGGCGGTGAGCGGTGAACGCCACGGGACCGACGTGCAGGCCTGGCGGAACTGGTTCGCCGCCCACCGCGACACGGCCGGCCGGGCCCCGCCGCCGGAGAGCAACCCGGCAGCGGCCGAGGCTCCCGGACCCGACTCGGATGGCTCGCAGGCGACATACTACGACCTCCCGATCCATGCCGACCGGATCGTCTTCGTGCTCGACACCTCGGGCAGCATGGGGGGGCCGCGGCTCGAGGCCGCGAAGCGGGAACTCCTGTCGGCGATCTTCGGTCTGCCGGACGAGACACGGTTCACGGTCGTGTTCTTCAACAGCGACGTCGGCTCCTGGCGCGGGATGCTCGTCCAGGCGAACGACAAGAACAAGCGGGACGCGGCGACCTTCGTCACCCGCCTGACGGCCGGCGGCGGCACGGCCACGAGCGACGCGCTGCAGGCCGCGTTCACGTTCGACGCGGAGGCGATTTTCCTGCTTTCCGACGGTGAGCCGAGCGCCGGACGGATCGTGGAGCCGGCCGGCATCATCCAGTTCGTGATGCGGCTCAACCGGGGCCGGGCAGTGACCGTGAACACCATCGGCATCATGACGGGCGAGGGGTTCCTCGACCAGCTCGCGCGGGCCAACCACGGCGCCTTCCGCGCGGTGGCCGAGTGAGACCGCGGCTCAGCGGGCCAGCCGGGTCTCGGTCTCGTTGAACACCCGCTCGAACTCGGCGCGGATGCGGGCCGTGGTCCCCTGCACCTCCTGCACGAGCGCGTCGGGCCGCGCGGAGCCGAGCAGGTGGGCGAGCTTCCGCTGCTCCTCCGGCGCTGCCGGAAAATCGTGGCGGGCGGCCGCGTCGAGCAGCCGCAGGCGGCCCTCGATCGCCCGCAGCATCCGGTAGGCCCGTTCCAGGAAGGCGAACCGCTCGTCGGGCACGAACCCCGCCGCGTGCAGGGCCACGAGGCCGCGGAGCGTCTCCGGCGTCCGCACCGCCGGCACGCGGGCCCCGTGCACGAGCTGCAGCATCTGCACGATGAACTCGATGTCGACGACGCCGCCGGGGCCGCGCTTGAGGTTGCTCGCCCGGGCCCCCTGCTCCATCCGGTACCGCATCCGGCGAATCGACTCGACATCGGCGGCCGTCCAGTCGCGGTCGAAGGTCGCCGCCGCGATGATCGCCTGCAGCCGCTCGACCGCCGCCGCGGACCCGACCGCCGGCCGCGCCTTGACGAGCGCCTGCCGCTCCCAGATCGCGGCCGGGCCGTCCGGGGCGAAGTAGCGGGCGAACTCGTCGAGCGACACCGCCGGCGGGCCGCTCCTGCCGCTCGGCCGCAGCCGCGAGTCCATCTCGTAGAGCCGCCCCTGGGGCCCGAACGTGTTGAAGACCCGCATCGTCCGCTGGGCGAGCTCGCCGAAGAAGTGGGCGTTGCTCGTCCCCGCGGCCCGCCCCCGCGGCGGCGCGGCAACGCCCACGTGGTCGTAGAGGAAGACGACATCGACGTCGCTGGCGTAGTTCATCTCGCGGCCGCCGAACTTGCCCATCGCGAGCACGACCGGCTCGGCCCGCACGCCGTCGGCCCCCTGCGGCACGCCGAGACGCTCCGCCAGCGCGGTCTGCTCGCGGCGGACCACCACGTGCAGGGCGGCCTCCGCGATGCCGGTCAGCGCCGCGGTCGTCGTCTCCGCGTCCTGCCGTCCGAGGATGTCGCGGACGCCCACCCGCAACTGCTGCGTGGCCTTGACGGCATGCTGGATCGCGTCGGCCTCCACGGCCCCGCGGCAGAGTTCGTCGAGGCTCGCCTCCAGGGCCGGCGGCGTCGGCAGCCGCTCCAGCAGCAGGCTGTCGAGCAGCTCGTCGATCATGCCGGGATTGCTGACGAGCAGCCGCGCGAGGAACGGGCTCGACGAGCAGAGGCGGACCGTGAGGTCGAGCGACGCCGGATTGAAGCTGAACAGCTCCCACAGCACCCCCTTGCCCCCGAGCGAATCGGCCACGGCCCCGAGGTTCGCGAGCGTCGCGTCCGGATCGGGTGTGCGGCCGATCGCCGCGAGCAGCGCCGGCGCGATCGCCGCCAGGAAGTGCCGGCAGCGGCGGGTGGAGAGGAAGCGGACCTTCTCCTCGCCCAGGGCCACGAGCCCGCGGTGGGCCTGGGGCACGTCGCGGAAGCCGTGCCGGCCGAGCACCTCCTGGATGAACGCGGGCGACGGCTCGGGATCGAGGACGAGATCGACCTCCGGCTCGGGCACCGCATCCTCCGGGAACGCGTCGTGGAGCAGGTGGTCGAGGATCCGCCGGTTGAGCGCCGTGGCCTCGGCCAGCTCCCCTCGCAGCCGCTCGCGGGCCGCGGCGCCCGCGCCGTGTCCCATGCGGGTCGCGAGCCGGGTCAGTTCCTCGTCGCTCGCCGGCAGCATGTGTGTCTGCCGGTCGTAGAGAATCTGGAGCCGGTGGTCGACGGTCCGCAGGAGCGTGTACGTCCGCTCCAGGATCTCCCGCTCCTGGTCCGTGAGACCGCCCGTCGCCGCCAGCCGGCGGATCGCCTCGAGCGTGTTGCCCGTGCGGACTTCGGCCGCGTCGCCCCCGCCGAGCAGTTGCAGGAACTGGATCGTGAACTCCACGTCGCGGATGCCGCCGCGGCCGTGCTTGACGTCGGCCGCGTCGGCGCCGGCGCGGATCGCCCGCTGCTCGATGCGGCGCTTGAGCGCCTTGATGCCGCTGATGTCGGCCCGCGACAGCCAGCGGCGGTAGATCCAGGGGACCAGTTCGGCGAGCAGTCGCCCGCCCAGGGCCGCGTCGCCCGCCACGCAGCGGGCCTTCACCCAGGCCTGCCGCTCCCAGGTGCGACCGGCCTGCTCGTAGTACTGCAGCATCGGCTCGACCGCCAGTGAAGCCGGCCCGGCGGAGCCGTGCGGCCGCAGCCTCAGGTCGACGCGATGCCCGATCCCCAGGTCGGTCTGCTCGCCCACCAGCCTCACCGTCTCCTGGGCCACGCGGTCGAAGAACTCCTGGTTCGTGCAGGGCTTCGGCCCCTCGACCCGGCCGTCGACGGAATGCACGAACACGAGGTCGATGTCGCTGGAGTAGTTCAGCTCGCAGCCTCCGAGCTTGCCCAGTGCGATCACCGCGACGGTCGCCCGCCCGCCGTCGGGCCCGCGGGGCACGCCCCGCTGCCGCTCCACCCGGTCGAGCGCCGCGTCGAGCGCGGCGGCGACGATGCAGTCGGCCACGTGCGAGATCTGGGCCGTGACAGTCTCGAGCCGCTGGCGGCCAACGATGTCGCCGTAGGCGATCCGCAGCGTCTCGCGGCGCTTGAACCGCCGCAGCGCGCGGCTGACGACGTCGAGGTCGGTCGGCGGTCCGCCGGGCGTCGCGGGTGGACCGATCTCGGCCCCCAGCGTCGCGGCGAGCGCCTCGCGGGTCTCCGG
>JBJTHX010000004.1:0-4498 GCA_046094745.1 Planctomycetia bacterium | reverse complement strand
AGGAGCAGATCGAGCGGAGGGACGCGAGCCAGGAGCACCGGGAAAAGGCGGCGGCCCGGATGGTGGTGCTCGACGAGCAGCGGGCGCACCTTGTCCGCGCGACCGACCGCTACACCCACGCCCGCAACGACGCGAACGAGACGGTGGACGACTGGCTCGTCGCCGACCGCGCGGCCCGGGGCGTCGCGGCGGCTTCCGACGCGCCGGCCGCGACGGAGACGCCCGGCGCGGCACTCGACCGGCTCTCGATCCTGGAGTTGCGCCGCTTCCACATGCGGGAGCAGGTTGAGCGCCGCGACGCGAGCGAGGATCACAAGCAGAAGGCTGCCGCGAAGCTCGAGGTCCTCGACCGGCAGCGGGACCACCTCGTCGCCGCGCTCGAACGGCTGCTCGCGGAGATCTACGCGGGCGCGCGGCCCCTGCGGGTCTTCCGGCAGATGAAGATGTACAACGACCCGACGCTCAACCCGCACCTCTACCGCGCGCAGAAGCCGGGTTCGGCGGCGGCGTAGGGAGCCGGTCTGTCGTCCTCGCCGGCGGTGGTCGCCGGCACGGGCAGCCGGGCGTTGACCTGTGTGCCGGAGCCCGGCCGGCTCTCGATCCAGAACGTGCCGCCGGCCAGCCGCACCCGCTCGGTCATGCCGACGAGCCCGAATCCGCGGGCGCGGGCCGCCTCGACGTCGAAGCCGGGGCCGCGGTCGCGGACCTGCACGTGGACGTCGTCGGCCACGCGCCGTACCTCGACCGTCGCGCGGTCGGTGCCGGCGTGCTTCCGCACGTTCGTGAGCGACTCCTGCACGATGCGGTAGATCGTGTTGCAGAGCTGGGATGGCACGTCGTCGAGTCCGGCGCCGAGCGTCGTTTCGACGGCGATGCCGGCGGCCGCCACCTGTTCGCCGAGGTCCTCGATGGCGGCGGTGAGGCCGAGATCATCGAGCACCGCGGGCCGCACGCCGCGGATCACCTGCCGCCCCTCGGCGATGCCGCGTTCGAGGCACTCGAGCGCCGCGTCGATCCGCTCGCCGCGAACGGTCGGATCCTCCTCGTCGCGCAGGCTGTCGAGCTGCATCTTCGCGCCGATCGCATACTGGATGAGGCCGTCGTGCAGTTCGTGGCAGAGCGTCTGGCGCTCGTTTTCCTGCACCTCGATGAGCCGACGGAGGATCGTCGTGCGGCCGGCGAGCTCCTCGTAGGCCTCCCGCTGCTCGGTGACGTCGAATCCCACGCCATGCACCACCGTCGGCCGGCCATCGTCGTCGGCGAACACGCGGCCCATGATCTCCACCCAGCGGATGGTGCCGTCGGGCAGGATGACGCGGTAGTTGATTCGGCTAGGCGCCCGGCCGCCGACGGCCGCATGGATCGCCTCGACGATCAGCGCGTGGTCGTCGGGGTGCACCTCCGAGAGTGACTCTTCGATGCACATTCGCGTCGACGTCTCGGGTCGGCCGTGCAGCGTGGCGAACAGGACCGACGTGTCGAGCATCCGCGAGGCGAGGTCGAGCGTGAAGGTGCCCATGCGGCCAGCCTCCAGGGCGAGCGAGTGCCGCTCCTCGCTCGATCTCGCCTCGGTGCGGGCCTGCCGCAGGGCGGTGACGTCGATGGAGATGCCGGCGATGCAGGGCCGTCCCCGGTCGTCGCGGCAGAGAAACTTGAGCGAGGACCAGTGCCGGACCGTGCCGTCGGAATCCACCGACATCTCGGCGAATTGGCTCGGCTGGCCGTGCTCGACGACCGTCCGGTCATGGTCGACGTACAACATGCCCATCGTGGGAGGAAACAGCTCTTGATCGGTCCGGCCGAGCGTGCTCGTGGTGCCCGGGATGACCCGGGCCACGTGCTCGCGCGTGGCCTGGTTCTTGTAGGCGTACCGACCGTCGGCGTCCTTGAGGTAGGCCAGAAAAGGGCCGTGCTCCGCCAGCTCATCGAGGTGCAGGAGAACGAGCGGCTGACGCTCTGCCACGAACTTCACGACGGGATGATGCAGTACGCGATCGGCGCGAAGATGCTGCTCGAGGCGGCCCGCGACGAGAGCGAGTCGCCCGCCCAGACGGAGCGTCTCGAGTCCGTCCTCGATTGCCTGACGCGGGGCATCACCGAGGGACGGCAAGTGATTCGCGGCGTGCGGTCCGCCGTGCTCGACGACCTCGGGCTGGCCGCGGCGATCTAGGACCTTGCGGACCAGTTGGCCACGCTCGGCATCGACGTCGACGTGCATCTCGACGCGGACCTCGACGCGATGCCGTCGGCCATGCGGACGACCGTCTACCGCATCGTGCAGGAGTCGCTCTCCAACGTGCGCAAGCACGCGGCGACGGGCCACGCTTCGGTCGAGGTCTGTCGCACCGGTGACGACGTGCTGGTGCGCGTGGGCGACGATGGCCAAGGCTTCGACGTCGAGGAGGCACGGAAGCGGGGCTTCGGCCTCGTGGGCATGTCCGAACGGGTGCGGCTCGCCGGCGGCAGGTGCACGATCGAGAGCCAGCCGGGAGCCGGCGCGCGGATCGAATCCCGGCTGCCGATTCCCGCTGCCTCCGAGCCAGAGGCAGCACAACCCCGGGCGTTCCAGGCGTCGTCAGCCGCCGCCGGCCCGGCGCGTTGACCAGGGGGCGGAACGCGGCAAAAATCAGAATTGCGCGGGGCCAAGAGCGCGTGGCCCGCGATCGGGAGCCCCCGTTTCCTTCATCGGAGAACCAGCCATGTCGATGCCTTCGTTGCCAGTCTGCCTGCTGATGCTCGTCGCCGCCACGGCCCTCGGGGATGAGCCGACCGTGCGGGCGGTCGCCCCGGGACAGGAGGGCACGGAGATCAGCCGCAAGCTCGCCGAGCTGCGGGCCCGGTTCGCCGCCGACCCACGGGTGAAGGATGCGAAGGCGGCCGTCGAGGCCGCGGTGAAGGCGATCGACGAGAAGATCGCCGGCGATCCCGCCATCGCGGAGGCACGGCGGGCGGAACAGGCTGCCCGCGAGGCCGTCGCGAAGGCCGAGAAGGTGGCCGCGGATGACGACGCGCGGGTGCAGCAGCACCGCCGGGCGCTCGAGGCGGCCCGTAAGCGGGCGAGCGACCTGGACCTGCAGCGCCGGCTCGAGGAGATCCGGGCCGAGCACGCCAGCAACGAGGCCCGGGGTCGGCCGGACCTGCGGGAACTCTGGAGCCGCGCCCAATTCCATCCGCACAGCCAGGAGGCGGCCAAGGCCGACCCGCGGCTGGCCGCCGCCCGGAAGAAACTCGAGGAGGCCAATGCCTCGCTCGACAAGCGGGTCAAGGAACTAGCCGAGTTTAAGGTGACGGAGCAGGCCCGCAAGGAGTTCGACGAGGCCGTCCGGGCCAGCCAGGGAATGAAGGACGCCGAGACCGCCCGCCGCTCCATCGAGGAGCGGGTCGCCGCCGACGATCAGGTGGCGGCGCAGGTCGGGAAGGTGAAGGCGGCCGGCGAAGCGCAGGGGGCCCACCGCAAGGAGATCGAGGAGATCGAGAAGAAGATCCGCGACGCGACCGTCGCGGCCGCGGCGAAGGACCCGCGGGTGGCGGAGGCGGCCAAGGCGATGGAGGCCGCCCGCGCCCGCGTCGGCAAGACGATCGAGGAGCGGGTCGCGGCAGAGCGCAAGGCCCGTGAGGCCGCCCAGGCCGCCTGGCATCAGAAGTTCGAGGCCGTGGTCGCCGAGAACCCCGAGGCCAAGGCGTTGATGAACGAGATGCGGTCGCTCGAGGAGCGGCTCCAGAAACTCCGCACCCAGATGGGCGAGCTCCGCCGGCCCGTGGCGCAGTAGCGGCGGTCAGGCCGCCTTCGTGCCTTGCGCCTGGTACAGGTGCGGCTTCATCGTCGGATCGTTGTACATCTACATCTGGCGGAAAACCCGCAGCGGCCGCGGCCCGGCGAAGATCTCGCCGAGCAGCCGGTCGAGGGCGGTGACGAGATGGTCGCGCTGAAGGTCGCGGATCTCCATTCGTGCGGCCGCCTTGGCCTTGTGCTCCTCGGTGGCGTCACGCCGCTCGGCCTGCTCGCGCATGTGGTAGCGGCGGAGTTCCAGGATCGAGAGGCGGTCGATCGCGGCGCCGGGCGTCTCGGTGGCGGCCGGCGCGGCGGCCGCGGCCACGATGCTCCGGGAGGCCAGTTCGGCGATCAGGCAGTCGTCCACCTTCTCGATGGCGTCGTTGCGGGCCTGGTTGTAGCGGTCGATCGCCCGCTTCACCTGGGCGATGCGGCCGTCGGTGACCCGCGGCGAACGGGCGACGTCCTCCTCGTGCCAGAGGAGGAAGTTGTAGCGGTGCAGGTCACAGATCCGGCCGCGCAGGCCCTCCTCGGAATGCTCGACCTCGAAGTCGTGCCAGTGGGCGACGAGGTGGGCGAGCAGGGTGTCGATGGTGGCGACGTCGAGGGGCGCGGCGGGCTTCTGCATGGGTGTTGCTCCAGGGGGAAGAACGGGTTCGGTCAGGCGGCCTTCCGCAGCACGAGACACAGGTTCGAGCCGCCGAAGCCGAAGGAGTTGCTCGCGGC
>JBJTHX010000003.1:0-3294 GCA_046094745.1 Planctomycetia bacterium | reverse complement strand
GTGAACAAGCTGCTCATGTACTACCAGGGCGGCGGCGCCTGCTGGGACGACGCCACCTGCTCGCTGCCGACCTGCGAACCGGACGAGAACGCCAACGGGCGCGACGAACCCAACGGCATCCGCCCCGGCTGCGGCGACCGGGAGGGGCCGCCGGGGGGCGCGCACAGGCGCACGCAAGCCGGCCGCACCGGCGGCCGGCGCCGACGGTAGCCGTTCAATGTACGTCCGCGGCCGCCCGCCCGCGCCGCGGCCTACAATCTCCAGTGACCGCGGGCGGTGACGCCCGTGGGCAAGCGGCACGGATCCGGCCGGTCAGCGGATTCGTCGCCATGCAGCCAGCCGCCCGCATCCTCGCCGCCACCGCCGAGACCGCGGCCGTCCTCGCCGGGCTGGGCACGACGGCCGCCGGCCTCGACGCGGCCGAGGCCGCCCGCCGGCTCGACGTCCACGGGCCGAACCTCGTGACGGAGCACCTGCGGCCCTCCGCGGCCGGCATCCTCCTCAAGGCCGTCCTCAACCCGCTCGTGGTGGTGCTGGGCGTGCTGGCCGGTTTCGCGGTGGCCGGCGGCGACGTGGCGGCGGCGGCGCTCATGGCGGTGATGCTGGTGATCGGCGTGGGCCTGCGGTTCGTGCAGGAGTCGCGGGCCGACGCGGCCGCCGAGGCCCTGCGGCGGATGATCCGCATCCACGCCACGGTGGTCCGCGACGGCGTCGCCGCCGAGGTGCCGCTGGAGGCGCTCGTGCCCGGCGACGTGGTGCTGCTCGCCGCCGGCGACATGGTGCCCGCCGACGTCCGCATCATCGCCTGCAAGGACCTGTTCGTCTCCCAGTCGGTCCTCACCGGCGAGTCGTTTCCCGTGGAGAAATCGGCCGCCGCCTGCCCCGCGGCCGGCCACGAGCCGCTCGCCATGCCCACCCTCTGCTGGCTCGGCACGAGCGTGGAGAGCGGCACGGGGCGGGCCGTCGTCCTTGCGACCGGACGCGACACGCTCCTGGGGGGCACGGCGGCGGCCCTCGAGCCCCCGGAGGCCCCCACCGCCTTCGACGTCGGCCTCGCCCGCTTCACCTGGCTGATGGTGGCGTTCGTCGCCGTCATGGTGCCGCTGGTGTTCGCCATCAACTGGCTCGGCAAGGGGGATCCGGTCGCCGCGGCGCTCTTCGCCCTGGCGGTGGGCGTGGGGCTGACGCCCGAGATGCTGCCGATGATCGTGGCGGTCTGCCTGGCACGAGGCGCGCTGGACATGGCGGGCCAGCGGGTGATCGTCAAGCACACCGACGCGATCCAGAACCTCGGCGCGATGGACGTCTTGTGCACCGACAAGACGGGCACGCTCACGCTCGACCGGATCATCCTCGAGCGGCACTGCGACCTCCGCCTCCGCGAGGATCCGTGGGTCCTGGAACTGGCCTGGCTCAACAGCCACTTCCAGACCGGCCTGAAGAGCGTGATGAACGGCCTGTTCGCCGAGAAACGCGGCCGCAGCAAGGATGCGAGGCGCACGTTGCCGGTGCCGGGATTCGCGCCGTTGCTCGTCGAACTCGCCCTCGTGCCGGCCCCTGCCGGCGGGGCTGGAACGCTGCGCGTGCTGCGCACCCTGCCGATCATGGATGCCCGTGGCACGCCGGCATCAGGCCGCCCCGTGGGGGGCGATAATCAACGTCCGCTCTTGCACCCGACGACGGGCGCGGAGCTGCCCTGGGATCCGCTTGGCCTCGACCCCGAAGGACTCGTTCGCCTGCCGGGAGGCGGCTTCTGGGTGGCTGAGGAATACGTCCCGTCGCTCCTGGAAATCGCCGCCGATGGCACGATCCGCGGCCGCTTCGCGCCGGCGGGATCGGGAGGCCAGGACGTCCGGCCCGCCGCGTACGCCCGCCGTCGGGACAACCGCGGGTTCGAAGCGTTGGCCTGCACGCCCGATGGGGCGCTGGTGTATTGCCTGTTGCAGAGTCCGATCGACGACGATGCCGAGAAACGCAGCCGGTCACGGAACGTGCGGCTGCTCGTGTTCGACGCGGCCCGACGGCGGCCCGTGGCCGAGCACTTCTACCGCCTGGGCAGGCCGGAGGACGAACGCGGATCCGGTCGGGATCAGGACGCCGACGGCAAGGTGTCGGCCGCCGCCTGGGCCGGACCCGGCCGGCTGCTCGTGCTCGAGCAGTCGGAGAAGGACAGCCGGATCTATGCCGTCGATCTGTCGGGGGCGACCGACACGCTCGCCAGGCCCGGCCAGCAGACGCTCGACGCAGTCGAACCGCTGGAGGAGGCCGGGGTCGAGCCGGTGCGGAAGACGCGCGTCGTCGATTTGGAACTCTTCGCGAGGCGGTTTCAGGCCGACATCGATCCCGCCGCCGGCGCACGCATGAAGCCGGCGGACCTGAAGTTCGAGGGGATGGCGGTCCTGGGTGGCGGCCGGATCGCCATCGTCAACGACAATGACTTCGACATCGGAGAGGACGGCGCGACTTCCCGGTCGCCGCCAGGCCGTCGCACGTGCGTGTGGATCCTGCGCCCCGCCGCGATGCCGCGGCCGTAGGCCGCCGCCGGCCCGTCAGGTTGATCCGAAGAGCCGGCGGGCGTTGCCGACGCACACGTCGGCCACGAGGCGGTCGAGCCAATCACGGCGATCCGGCAGCCGGCCGCTCTCGACGTCGGCGCCGACGAGATCGCAGAGGATGCGGCGGAAGTACTCGTGCCGGGGATAGGAGAGGAACGACCGCGAGTCGGTGACCATGCCGACGAATCGCGCGAGCAGCCCCAGGTCGGAGAGCATGTTCAGCTGCGCCCGCATGCCCCGCTCCTGGTCCATGAACCACCAGCCGCTGCCCCACTGGATCTTGCCGGGGATGACGCCGTCCTGGAACGAGCCCGGCAGGGCGGCGAACAGGGCGTTGTCGGCGGGGTTGATGTTGTAGAGGATCGTGCGGCCGAGGCTCCCCTCGGCGGCGAGCGTGCCGAAAAACCGCACGAGCCCCGGCCCCTGGCGGGCATCGCCGATCGTGTCGCAGCCGGCGTCGGCGCCGAGCTGCCGGGCGAGCAGCGGGTTGGGGTCGCGGAACGGCCCGAGGTGCAGCTGCGTCACCCAGCCCCGGGCATGGTTGAGCCGGGCGATCTCGAGCATGAGGAAGGCCGTGAACTTCGCCGCCTCGGCGGCCGTCGCCGCGGTGCCGGCCATGGCCCTCGCCCAGATGGCCGCCGCCTCGGCGTCGCCGGTGTCGGCGTCGGCGAGGTGCTCCAGCCCGTGGTCGCTCGCCCGGCAGCCGGCTCGTCCGAAGTCGGCGTGCCGCCTCTCCAGC
>JBJTHX010000002.1:0-2772 GCA_046094745.1 Planctomycetia bacterium | reverse complement strand
CGTTCGCGAGCGCCGCCGCGCCCGTGATCGTGGTGCCGATCAGGTTCGAGGCCACGACGTTGTCGTCTCCCAGGATTCGCACGCCCGCCCCGCCGTTGCCGCTGATCAGGTTGCCGCCCGGCGTGATCGTGGCCTGGTAGGCGTTCACGCCCGTGTTGCTCGGATCGATGCCCACCACCGCATTGCCATACACGCTGTCGGCGAAGGCGGTTCCGCCCACGACCGGCGGCTCGAGGTCGGTCCACTGCATCTCGCCGAACGAACCGTCGGCGTTGCGACGGACGGTGACGAACCCGGCGGCCGTCACGCCGTCGACGAGGGCGACGCCCGCGAGCGTGTACGTGCCCGATTCGACGCCGCTGATGCCCTCGAAGTGCGTGATGCCCGACGCGCCGCTCGTGGGCGACACGTAGGTGAACGACTTCCAGTTCGAGAACTGCCCCGAGGCCGAGTCGAAGTCGACCAGCAGCGCCTGCGAGAGTGGCTGCCGCGGATTGAGCAGGTTGTTGATCGGACTGTTGGCGAAGCCGCCGCAGATCGTGTAACTCGTGCCGCCGTTGTGCCAGATGCCGTAGGCCGTGTTCGATGCGGAGCCGGGGTAGACCATGCTCTGCTTGAGGTAGGTGCGGTTCACGGCGTCGTAAACGAACGCCAGGCCGCCGCCGGTCGGGACGCCGCTCGACGTCGAACTGTCGTAGTTGCCCACGACCAGCCCGCCGGAGGTGCTGTGGGGAATAACCCACGTGGCCGACGGGTGCGGTCGCGGAATCGGCTCGTAGTTGGCGGCCGTTCCCACGTCGTTCACCGTGCCGTTGAACATGAAGCCCAGCTCGTTGGGGGCACCGCTGACCGAGTAGGTGCCCACGATCCGCAGTTGCCCGTTGCCGAGGTTGTCGGCCGAGTAGGCGGTGGTGCCGTCGGTCGTCTGCCCCGGCGGATCGGGCATGACCATCGCGTAGCCCGCGCCCTCCTCGGCCGTGATCGGGCCGACATACAGCAGGCCGGCCGTCTCACTCGTGTCGTTCGGGTTCGTGGTCGTGCCGGTGATCAGGTACTGGCCCGGCGAGCCGCCCGTCGTGAGGCCCTGCCAGCCCGCGACCGGCAGCGTGCCGCCTCCAGCGGCCGCGACGCTGCTGGTAACGTCGTAGTCGATCGCGGTCGCGAGGCCGATCTGGTTGCCGGAGCCCCGCGCGGTGACGAGCACACCGTCCCCGGTGTTCGGGGCAGCCGTGGTGCCGTCGGGCAGGACGCCGATGGAGTTGCGAGCCAGCGTGATGCCCGAGGCATCGACCGTCACGCCAGCGCCCTTGGCTCGCACGAGCGCGAGGCTCGTGAGCGAGGAGCCGTCGCTGCCGGGGGCGAACCGCAGGCCGGCCTGGCCGCGGAAGTTGACCGTGATCCGGGGCGAGCCGACGAAGCCCGGGGCCGTGGAGCCGTCGATCGCGACCGTGTCGGTCACGGCCGGCAGGGCCGAGGAGAGCGGGATCGTGCCGGCGGTCGTGAACACGATCGCATCGGCCCCGGGGTTGGCGTTCGCCTGCTGGATCGCGGCCCGCAGCGAGCCGGTCCCCGCATTCATGAGGTTCGAGACCGTGAACGTGGCCAGGAGCGCCCGCGACTCGAGGACCTCGGCCCGCAGGGAATGAAGGCGGCGACGGCCGCGGCGGGGACGAAACAGGCTGGCGACTGGGCTCACGTTCATGCGCTCCACAGGGGATCGGGGATGCGAAAGGCTTACCACCGGTCCCCTGCCGACTCAAATGTTCGGTCGCGGCGGGCGTCGCGGTCCTGCGGCGGCTCACGGATCGCGTGGGCTCCGCGGCCGGCGGACGCCCGGGGGGCCTCCCCCCGAATGGCCGGCCACCGCTCGCGGAACCAGGGCCCCCGCGGCCCGCGCCGCCTCGGCGTAGATCGCCGGCAGTTCGACGCCGCGGGCGGCGAGCCGCGCCGGGGAGAGGGCGACGTCGAAATGCCCGGAGGTCTCGGACCGCGGCGGCGGCCCGGCGGGAGCGTCGAGCCACACCAGCGCCATCGTCATCGCGCGGCTGCCGTAGTCCGTCGCGGCCGGGGAGATGGCGAGGCCGCCGCCGTCGGCGACGAACCCGGCATGGACGCCGATCGGGAGCGGTTTGGCATGCGCCTCGACCCAGGAGGCGACCTCCGCCCCGCCGACAGTCTCGCCGCTCCCGGCCGCGCGGGCGAGGCCCGCGGAGGAGAGCACCAGCAGCACGTCGGCGTCGGCCGCTTCCACGGTGACGAACCGCTGCCAGGCGGCGAGGTCGCCCGCCGTCGCCACGGCGGTGACCGCGTGCGGCGACCAGTCGAACGCCTCCACCTGCATCCGCTCGGCGCGGCCGGTGTCGCTGTCGATGCCGACCGCCGCGATCCGGGCGCCGCCGTCGCCCCGAATCGCCGCCACCGCGTCGCGGATCGCCGCCAGGGGGAGTTCCTCGCGAATCCCGGTCACGAGGACACGGTTCCCGCCGCGGTCCGGCCCGGGGTAGCCATACCGCTCCGGCGGCTGGTCGATCGAGACGTAGATGATCCGCGGCCGTCCCCGGGCGACGGAGTGGCTTGCGACCGCCGCGTTGCTCTCGTCGTCGACCGCGAGCAGGAGGTCGGGGTCGAAACGGTCGATCGCCATCCGGGCCTCGGCCGCGGCTGCCGCCCGCGGCTCGGGCCGCGCGATCCGGTCCAGTCGCAGGTAGTGCCGCCGCACGGTGAGCGGCCGGCGATTGGCGGCCAACGCCGCGTCGATGCCGGCGTCGACCC
>JBJTHX010000001.1:0-7780 GCA_046094745.1 Planctomycetia bacterium | reverse complement strand
CACCGAGGCCATCAACCACGAGCCGGCGATCACCTACATCCAGACCGGCAACCAGATCTCGGGCCGGCCATGCCTGCGCGCGTCGGCCAGCTACGGCCTGGGCCGCATGAACCAGGATCTTCCGACCTTCGTCGTGCTCGTCGCCAAGCCGACGAACACCGAGCAGGTGCAGGCGATCGGCGCCCGGCTGTGGTCGAGCGGCTATCTGCCGGGCGAGCATGCGGGCGTGAGCTTCCGCAGCGCGGGCGACCCGATCCTGTACATCAACAATCCGCCGGGTGTGCCCGCCGACGTCCGGCGGGCCACGCTCGACGGCCTGCAGGCGCTCAACCAGCAGGCGCTCGCCCGGGTGGGCGACCCGGAGACGCAGACCCGCATCGCCCAATACGAGATGGCCTTCCGCATGCAGGCGAGCGTGCCGGAACTGACGAACCTGGCGGCCGAGCCGGCCGCCACGTTCGGCCTCTACGGCGACGAGGCCCGCAAGCCGGGTACGTTCGCCAACGCCGCGCTCATGGCCCGCCGCATGGTGGAGCGGGGGGTGCGGTTCGTGCAGATCTACATCAACAACTGGGACACGCACGCCAACGTCTCGGGCCGCCCGCCCAAGCAGTGCAAGGACGTCGACCAGGCCCGCTGGGGGCGGGTGCAGGACCTCAAGGCCCGCGGGAGGTTCGACGACACGCTCGTCATCTGGGGCGGCGAGTTCGGGCGGACCGTCTACTCGCAGGGGGGCCTGACGAAGGAGAACTACGGCCGCGACCACCATCCGCGGTGCTTCACGATGTGGATGGCCGGCGGCGGCGCGCGGCCGGGCCAGATCCACGGCGAGACCGATGACTTCTCCTACAACATCGTCAAGGATCCGGTTCACATCCGCGACTTCCACGCCACGGTGCTCCACCTCCTCGGCTTCGATCACGAGCGGTTCACCTACCGGCACCTCGGCCTCGATCAGCGGCTGACGGGCGTCGAGCCGGCCCGCGTGATCCCGGACCTGCTGGCGTAGGGAACGCGACCAGTGAACCACATGCACCGCCTGGTCTGCCGAGTCGCCGTCGTCTGCGCGGTCGCGGTGGCCCCGTCGGCTCGGGCCGACATGCTCGCCCTCGAGGAGGGCGACCACGTCTGCATCATCGGCGGTGGCGTGGCCGACGCCATGCAGCACACCGCCTGGCTCGAGACCCTGCTCCATGCCCGGTTCCCCGCTCATCGGCTCGTGATCCGCAACCTCGGCTACGACGGGGACGAGCTCGATCCGGCGAAGCGGATGCGGAGCACCGACTTCGGCACGCCCGACCAATGGCTCGCCGGCGGCGCACCGATCCCGCGGCCGCAGGACCTCACGACCCGGGACCACGTCCGGGAGAACCGCTTCGAACTCGTGGGCACGAAGGCCGACGTGATCCTCGCCTTCTTCGGCTCCAACGAAGCCCATGCGGGCCCTGCCGGCCTGGAGTCCTTCAAGAAGCAGGTCGCGGCGTTCATCGCGCACACCCGCGGCCAGAAGTACAACGGCGTTTCACCGCCGCGGCTCGTGATGTTCACGCCCATCGCGCACGAGCCGGTCTCGCGGCCGCACTGGCCGGACGGGAAGGCCCACAACGACAACCTCCGGCTGTATTCGCTGGCCATGGCGGAGGCCTGCCGTGCCGCCGGCGTGGCGTGCGTCGATCTGTTCACGCCCACCCTCGAGGCCTACGCGCGGCAGGCCGAGGATCTCACCGAGGACGGCATCCATCCCACCGGGCGTGGCGACCGCGAGATCTCACGGATCATCGACGAGTCGCTGTTCGGCGTACACCCGGTCCGCGACGAGAAGGCCCTGGAGCGGCTGCGGCAGGCGGTCGCGGACAAGAACTTCTTCTGGTTCAACCGCTACCGGGCCACCGACGGCTACTCCGTCTACGGCGGCCGTGCGTGGCTGAAGTTCGAGCCCGACCAGCAGAGCAACTACGAGGTCGGCCAGCGGGAGCTCGAGTATCTCGACGTGAAGACGGCCAACCGCGACCGGCGGATCTGGGCCACGGCAGCCACGCTCGCCGACGCGGCGGCGCCGCTGCCGCCGGTCGAGGACGTGGGCCTGCCGCCCTTGCTGGCCGTGAAGACCAACAAGCCCGGCCGGCTCGAGGGAGGGAAGCACGAGTTTCTCACCGCGGCCGACGCGATCGGGAAGATGGCGGTCCATGCCGGCATGCGGGTCGAACTCGTCGCCGACGAGAGCCGCTTCCCCGAACTCGTGAATCCCGTGCAGATGGCCTTCGACACGCGGGGCCGGCTGTGGGTGGCGGCCTGGCCGATGTACCCGCACTGGTCGCCCGACGGGCCGATGCACGACAAGCTCCTGATCCTGGAGGATGACGACGGCGACGGCCGCACCGACCGGGTGAAGACGTTCACCGGCGACCTCCACAACCCGACCGGCTTCGAGTTCTGGGGCAAGGGCGTGATCGTGGCCCAGGGTCCCGACGTGCTGTACCTGGAGGACACCGATGGCGACGACCGCTACGACGTGAAGCGGCGGATCATCCGCGGCCTCGACACGGCCGACACGCACCACACCGCCAACAGCTTCACGCTCGATCCCGCCGGGGCCCTCCACTTCCAGGAGGGTACGTTCCACCACTCCCAGCCCGAGACGCCCTGGGGGCCGCCGGTCCGCGTGGCCAACGGCGCCGTGTTCCGCTACGAGCCGCGGACCGGCAGGCTCGGCCTCTACACGTCGTACGCGTTCGCCAATCCCCACGGCCACGCCTTCGGCCGCTGGGGCGAGGATGTCGTCTACGACGGCACGGGAGCGAACCCCTACTGGGGCAGCGTGTTCTCCACGCGGCTCGAGGGCCTCGACAAACACGCGAACGCGCCGTCGATCTACCCGCAGCGGACGCGTCCCTGCCCGGCGGTCGAGATCCTCTCGAGCCCCCACTTTCCCGCCGAACTGCAGGGCAACCTGCTCGTGGGGAACGTGATCGGTTTCCAGGGCATCCTCCAGTACGCCTTCAAGCCCATCCGGGACCCGGCGACCCAGGCGTTCCCGGAGGCCGTGGAGGTCGAGCCGATCGTGTCGTCGAGCGACCCCAACTTCCGGCCCGCCGACATCGAAGTCGGGCCGGACGGCGCCATCTACTTCACCGATTGGCAGAACCCGATCATCGGCCACATGCAGCACAACCTCCGCGACCCCAACCGCGATCAGGCCCACGGCCGCGTCTACCGCGTGGTGATGGCGGACAGGCCGCTCGCGAAGCCGCTGCCGATCGCGGGTCAGCCGCCACAAGCGCTCCTCCGCATGCTCGCCGATCCGACCGACCGCGTCCGTTACCGGACGCGGATCGAATTGTCCGGTCGGTCCGAGGAACTGGTGCCCCGGCTCGAGGAATGGGCCGGCGGGCTCGTCGCGGCCGATGCGGCGCAGAAGACGCCGACCGCCGAGCACCTGCGGCTCGAGGCTCTGTGGATGCTCCGGCAGTTCGACCGGATCGACGGTCGGCTGCTCGAGGCCGCCCTCACCGCCGCAGACGAGCGGGCCCGCGCTGCCGGCCTGCGGGTGCTGTCCACGGTCGCCGACCGGGTGCCGGATGCCCTGCGGATGGTGCTCCGCGGCGCCGCCGACGAGAGCCTCCGCGTCCGTCTCGAGGCCGTGCGGGCGGCGACCTACCTGCGGCAGCCGGAGGCGATCGAGGCCCTGGCGGTGGTCGAGGATCTGCCGAGCGACCGGTTCATGGACTACGTGAAGACCGAGGCGGCCCGCGTGCTGCGGCCGGAGTATGACAAGGCTCGGCAGACGGGCTGGCGGCCCGCGTTCGCCACCGCCGCCGGCCGGCGGTTCTTCTACGCATCGCTCACCAACGAGGAACTGGCCCGCGAACCACGGTCACCGGAGGTGTCCCGCGCGATCCTCGTACGCGGCGGGTTCGAGGAGCGTCTGCGGGCGGAAGCCGCCGAGGCCATCGCCCGCGACGAGGGCCGGACGGTCGTGCAGGTGGTGATGGATGCGGTTCGCCGGCTCGACGCCCGCGGCAGCGGGATCGACGTCGGCATGGTCTTCGAACTCATGCGGCTGGTCGCCGCTCGGCCCGCGGCGGAGCGGGCGGCGCTCCGCGGTGACCTCGAGCGGCTGGCGACGAAGGCCCGGCAGCCGATGATGCGGCGGATCGGCTACGTGGCCCTCTTGGGCAGCGATGACATGGAACGCACCTGGGCGTTGGCGGCCGCCGCGCCGGGGCGGATGGTGGACCTCGTCGAGGCGTTGCCCATGGTCGCGGATCCTGCGGTGCGGTCGGCCCTCTACGAGCGGATCGTGCCCCTGCTCGACCGCGGCCTCGGCGCCGATGCGGAGGTGCCCGGCCGGTTCGTGCGGATCGAGACGGTCGGTGGGATGCGGACCTTGTGGCTCGCCGAGGTGGAAGCCGTCTCCGGCGGCAGCAACGCGGCCCGCAGCGGCACCGCCCTGCAGAAGCAGCCGGCTGCTGCCGGCGCGGCGGAGGCCGCGATCGACGGCTCCGTGGAGACGGCCACGTGCACGGAGGCCGGCGAGGATCCCTGGTGGGAGGTCGATCTCGGTGGGACGATTCCGCTCGAGCGGGTCGTGGTCCGGCAGGCGGCGGGACTGAAAAAGGACCGGCTCAAGAGCCTCACGCTCGTGGTCCTCGACGGTGAACGGCGGGAACTTCTGCGCAAGGACTTTCAGGCCGACGACATGCTCGTCGCGGCGGTGCCGCTCGAGACCGCAGCCGTGCGGGAAGCGGCCGCCGTCCGGCGGTCGGCGTTCCAGGCACTCGCCGGTGTGCGGGGTCGCGAGGGAGAAACGTTCGCCAGGCTAACGCGGTTCATCCGCGACGGCATCGACCGCGCGGCGGCGATCCGGGCGGCCTCGACCATTCCCGTGGCCCAGTGGCCGGCCGCCGAGGCGCAGCCGACGCTCGACGCCCTCGTCGGCTGGCTGCGTGCCGCCCCCGCCGCGGAGCGGTCGAGCGACGCGGGCCTCGCCGCCTGGCAGTTCGCCGAACGGCTCACCACGCTCCTGCCCGCCGCGGAGGCCAAGGCCCGCCGGGCGGAGCTCGCCGCTCTCGGTGTCCGCGTCGTGCGGATCGGCACGGTCTACGAGCGGATGGCCTACGACCAGGAGACGGTCGCCGTGCAGGCGGGCCGCCCGGTGCTGTTCGTGCTCGAGAACGCCGACGCGATGCCACACAACTTCGTGATCACCAAGCCCGGCACGATGCAGCAGGTGGGCGAACTCGCGGAGGCCGAGGCCCAACAGCCCGCCTTCGCCAGGCAGGGCTTCGTGCCCCGCTCGCCCCACGTGCTCGCCGCCAGCGGCCTGCTCCCGCCGCAGGGAACGCAGAAGGTGAACTTCCAGGCGCCGACCGAGTCGGGCGTCTATCCCTACGTGTGCACCTACCCCGGCCACTGGCGACGGATGTTCGGGGCGCTGTACGTGGTCGCCGACCTCGAGGCCTACCTCGCCGACCCGGCGACGTATCTCGCCGCCCATCCCCTGGAGATCAAGGACGCTCTCCTCGAGGACCGCCGGCCGCGGACGGAATGGACGCTCACCGACCTCGAGGGCAGCCTGGTGACGCTGGAGAAGGGCCGCTCGTACCTCCATGGACGCGAACTCTTCCGCACGGCTTCCTGCATCTCCTGCCACAAGATGGGCGATACGGGCAACGCCTTCGGTCCCGAACTCGCCGCCCTCGACGCGAAGATGACCCCCGTGGAGATCGCCCGGCACATCCTCGAGCCGTCGCTCAGGATCGACGAGAAGTATCGCTCCACGACGATCGTCACCGACGACGGCCGGTCGCGGACGGGCCTGGTCGTGGAGGACACGCCGACGGAGCTGGCCTTGGTCGAGAACCCCGTCGCCAAGGCCGAGCCGGTGCGCATCCCCAAGGCCACGATCGAGGAGCGGGCGACGTCGCCGGCCTCGATCATGCCCAAGGGCCTGCTCGACAAGCTCTCGCGGGACGAGGTGCTCGACCTCGTGGCCTACGTGGCCGCGCGGGGCCAGGAGTCGCACTCGCTCTTCAGTCCGGACGGCTGCCCGCACCACGAGCCCCAGGGGAAATAGGCCGCATGGACGACGTCCCTGCCGGCTCGGGCACGGTTCGTCCGCTCGACGCGATCGAGCGGCGGGTGCTCGGCGTGCTCATCGAGAAGGGCAAGACGACGCCCGACCAATACCCGCTGTCGCTCAACGCCCTGGTCATCGGCTGTAACCAGAAGAGCAACCGCGATCCGGTGATGACGGTCGACGAGGAGCAGGTGATGCGGGCCGTGGCGGGCCTGCGGCAGTGCGGCGCGATGGCGGAGGTCTTCGGAAGCGGCAAGATCCCCCGCTACCGGCACCTGGCCTACGAGTGGCTTTCCGTCGAGAAGGAGGAACTCGCGATCCTCGGGGAACTGCTGCTTCGCGGCGAGCAGACCGAGGGCGATCTTCGCGGTCGGGCCAGCCGGATGGACCCGATTCCCGACCTCGACGTGCTCCGCGGCCTGCTCGACGGCCTCGCGGCCCGCGGGCTCATCGTCTGGCTGTCGCCCCCTGGCCGCGGCCGGATGCTGACGCACGGGCTGTTGCCCGCCGAGAAACTGGAGAAGGTGCGGGCCGGGCTCGGCCTCGCGGCGTCGTCCGCGGGCGGCGTGACCGCGCCGGAGCCGCCCGCCGATGAGCCGTCGGCCAACGCACCCGAGCCGCGGCCGGCATTCGGAAGCGCCCCGCGGGATCCACTGGTCGAGCGGGTCGCCGTGCTCGAGCAGCACGTCGCCGACCTGGGCGCCCGCCTGGCCCGGCTCGAGGCCGAACTCGGCGGCTAGCCGCGGGCGAGGACGAAAGCGTGTCCGCGGGCATCCGCGTGGCCGAAAAGTTGCTTTCGACCCGGTGAGTGGTAGGGTTTTGAGGCGTGCTGGACTGCCTTGGAAATCCTGATCCAGGTGATATGAAGGTCTACTGCCCTGAGGGCAAGGAGACTTTCGATGACGACGAGACGACGGAAGAAGCACCGTCCTGAGGAGGTTGTTGCGAAGCTTCGAGATGCTGATGCGATGCTCAAAGCAGGCAAGGATCTGGCAGCGGTGCTGCAGGCCTTGGAGATCAGCGAGTCGACGCTCGAGCGATGGCGGGCCCAATACGGCGGTATGAAGTGCGAGGAAGCCAAGAGGCTGAAGCACTGGGAGGATGAGAACCGGTGGCTCAAGCAGCTGGTTGCAGACCAGGCTCCGGACATCCAGATGCTCAAGCACCTCTCGAAGGGAAACTGGTAAGCCCTTCCCGGAAGCGAGCGGCAGTCGTCGAGCTTCGCACGAAGTTCAACGTCTCCGAGCGAAGGGCGTGCACGGTGGTGGATCAGCCGCGTAGTAGTCAGCGATTCGAGGCCAAGCCCCGCACGGACGAGGCGCCGCTGGTGAAGCGGATGCTGCAGTTGGCGAGGGCGAAGCCACGGTATGGGTATCGCCGGATCGGCTGGCTGCTTCGAACAGAAGGATGGCGTGCTGGGTTATCTCGAGTGTTTCGCCTGTGGCAGCGGGAGGGGCTGAAAGTGCCTGTAAAGAAGCGGAAAAGGCGTCGTCTGGGCTCGAGTATGAATGGATGCCATCGGCGACGGGCTGAGGCACCGAATGACGTCTGGTGCTGGGACTTCGTCTTCGACAGGACGGTGAGTGGCAGCCAGCTGAAGTGGCTATCGGTCGTGGATGAGTGCACCCGCGAGTGCCTGGCCCTGAAGGTCGACCGGGGCATCACGAGTGAGAGCGTGATCGACACGCTCTCCGAACTGTT